>JBILIM010000164.1:0-4794 GCA_044349985.1 Crocinitomicaceae bacterium | reverse complement strand
TAGTTCGCTCGGCACCATCCCCAACAATATATACCACAATTTTTTTATCCGTTTTACTGGCCACAATTTCAATTGCGTCCAAAAACATTTTATGATTTTTTATTGGTGCCAATCGTCCAACAATAGCAATAGCAATTTCATCATCAGCAATATGCATCTTAGACCTCAATTCTTGTCTACGAGATAATGCCTCGTGAAATTTCGACAAATTGAAACCCAATGAAATCACTTTTACTTTTTGATCATTTGAAATTTTGTGAATGTTCACCAACTCGTCTTTCTGCAATGTTGAAATCGCAATTATTCCATCTGACTTTTTAGCCAAACCTCTTTCTATGGCTTTAAAAATTGTAGTTTTAATTGGTCCAAAATAGGAATGAAAAACGTGACCATGAAATGTATGAACCACCACTGGAACTTTCAATGAGAATGCTGCTTTTCTACCTAAAGCCCCAGCTTTTGATGCATGCGTGTGCACAATGTGTGGCTTGAACTCTTCAATTATTTGTTTAATGCGCCGATAGGCTTTTCTGTCGTCAAACGGATTAGGTGTTCTTTTTAACTCAGGTATTAATAGCGGTTGTATGCCATATTCTTGAGGGATATGCAGCGAGTCTGATTCGTCAGGCTCTGGTAATCCTCCAATCAATAAAGTCTCAAAATCATCAGATAAAAACTTGGTTAAGAAGGTCGCATTGTATGTTGGACCTCCAATATTGAAGCGATTGATGATGCGCAACACCCGAATTTTTCCATTTTCTTTCTTCAAACCCTAACAAATAAATGTAAATGCTCCATGCGGGTCAAATTTACTGAAAACATCAATGTTGAAAATTATTTTCTGAGTATTAGAATGGATTTAACATAATTCTGAAATTTAAAACATGAAAATTAAAACCATTTTTACATGTTGTCTATTAACACTTTTTGTAACAGCTTCAAACGGTCAAAACATTCTTCAAAAAGAACTCGAAATTTTTCAAAATGCGCCTGAATGCGCCTATTCAAGTATATCATTCAAAGCAATTGATTTAGAAAACGGAAAGGAATTGGCAAGTTTAAACCCGTTAACGACCCTAACAAGCGCATCAACAACCAAACTTTTTTCAACGGCAGCAGCACTCGAAATTTTAGGTCCAGAATACAGACCTCAAACCCGAATTTATATAGATGGTGAAATTGATGAAAATGGCACACTCAATGGCAACATTTGGATTCGTGGCGGCGGTGACCCTTCACTTGGTAGTAGTTACAATAATGACGAATCGCAAAATGCTTTTTTAAAAACGTGGTCCGATTCTTTAATAAAATTGGGCATCAAAAACATCACGGGTTCTGTAGTTGCTGACGGGTCTGATTTTGAATATTCGGGCGTTCCCGATGGTTGGAGCTGGCAGGACATGGGGAATTATTATGGCGCAGGTCCAGCAGGAATTTGTCTGTATGATAACATGCTCATTTATAGGTTCAAAACAGGGAATGTCAGCAATCAATCCGCAACTTTGATTTCAACTTACCCGAATGTAACTGAATTGAACTTTGAAAACTACATCACTGGTCAACCTGTAAAATCAGACAATTCCTTTATTTACGGAGCACCATTTTCAAATTATCGATTTGGAACAGGCGCCTTGCCTCTTAATCAAACCGCTTTTGAAGTAAAAGGTAGTTTACCTGATCCGGAACACCAATTGGCAGTGGAATTGACAAATAGTTTAAAATCAGTAGGCATTGCGGTGCAAGGCAATCCTCAATCTGCAAGAATGATGGATGACTTAGATAAAAACCGTTTTGAAAAATTCAGATTGGCTTACACACATTCCGGTTTGAGCGTTAAAGATTTGGTGAAAAACACGAATGTATACAGTGTAAATCTCTTCGCTGAACAATTGCTTTTGCTTTTGTCTTATCAAAAAAATGGAATCGGAAGTATTCCTGAAAGCATTAAAATATTGGAAGGATTCTGGAAACCTAAAATGTCTTCAGCGGGTTTGGTTCTTAGGGATGGAAGCGGATTATCGCGAACAAATTCCATTTCTTCAAATCATTTGGTGGATTTATTAATGTTCATGGATACATCCAATTACGCGAAAGAATTTTATGCATCATTACCGATTTCAGCAACAAATGGAACCTTGGCTCCGCTTTGCAAGGATAAAGTTTGTGCCGGTAAGGTTGTTGCCAAAAGCGGAACAATGTCAAGAGTTAAATCTTATGCAGGTTATGTTAACGCAATTTCAGGTAAAAAAATAGCCTTCGCCATTGTAATCAACAACTTTAACAGCGATGGACTGGTACTCAGGGAAAAATTAGAAGCAATTTTGAATGCGCTAACACTCCTTTAGCTCTACTTCAAATATTTCCTCCCAGAAAGCCGAAACTGTTGACCCTGCCGCTTGAATCATTTGAGGAACGATACTGGCAGGAGAAAATCCGGGTGTGGTATTGACTTCAATCACAAAAGGTTCATTGTCTACAACCATAAAGTCTATTCGTGCTATTGACCTCAACCCCAATAATCCATAGATTCTTTTTGCCAACTTCTGAACTTTTTCTTTAACCATATCATCGACCCTTGCAGGGGTGATTTCTTGAGACTTTCCTAAGTATTTCGCATCGTAGTCAAAAAATTCATTTTCAGAACAAATTTCGGTTAACGGTAATGCTTGAATACCCTCTCTGCCACGAAAAACGCCACAGGTGACCTCGATACCCGGAAGAAACGACTCAATGACAACGGTATCTCCTTCATCAAAAGCGTGTTTTAAAGCATTGTTTAATGCAGCCTTTTCTTTTACTTTTGAGATTCCGTAACTGGAACCAGAATCCGAAGGTTTCACGAATAATGGCAACCCCAATTGATCTACGATTTGATCTGATGTGAAGTCAGCGATATTACGCAATAATAGTGATTTGGCCACATGAATGCCAAAACCGCTTAAAAACTGATTGCAAAACCACTTATCAAATGAAAGTGCAGATGCCAAAGGACCTGAATTGATATATGGAATCCCTTTCATTTCCAATAAAGCTTGAATTTTTCCATTTTCGCCGGGATCTCCATGAATATAAACAATCGCGGCATCCAGTTTTTGATTGCCAAAACTCATAGAATTCATATCAAAAGGAAGATGAGCACCTTCGAATTCGGCAAACCAACTGTCTTTATTGACAATAATTTTAAGAGGTTTATATGTTTTAGGGCAATTTTCAAGAATTGTTTGCGCGCTTTTCAAAGATATTGCGGCCTCCGATGAGAATCCACCACAAAAAATACCAATTAACTTCATTTTCTAAAATTATCAAGGTGAAATTAGTGCTTTATTGAAACTAGAAAACGTAGAAAATAAAAAGTTATTCATCGTTATGCTGTTGATTAAATCAAAGCCACTAGAATATAATTTTCCTATCTATCATAGCTCGAAAAGTCTTAATTTTGAGGGTATAAAATTGAATTGAACATCGAATCATCTACAAGCCATGAGATTCTTTTATTTCCTCCTTTACATTACTTTGAACTATTCCTTAAGAATTTTCTTCCCAAGGCAGAAAGTTATTAATGGACCAAAAGAATTTTTTGGAAGAACAATATATGTAAGTAATCATGCAGCATCTTTCATGGATCCTTTAATTGTGGCTTCCCTCAGACGACCGATAGTATTTTTCATGACACGATCCGATGTTTTTAAACCACTCACCAAACCTTTTTTATGGGCTGCCCACATGTTGCCAATTTATCGCCAATTGGATGGAGGGGATACAAAAGAACAAAATGCAAAAGTTTTTGAAAAATGCAGTAAAATATTGTCATTCGGAAGAAACCTTTTGATTTTTGGTGAAGGATTTACGGATGATGTCTTTGTAAGAAGACTGAAACCAGTTAAAAAGGGAGCCATTCGCATTGGATTCACGGCATTGGAGAACATGAATTGGAAAAAAAAGGTTTATGTAGCTGCAGTAGGATGTAATTATTCTGATCCGAACATAATGGGTAGTGATATTTTGGTTTCGACTTCAGAAAAATTCTGTCTGAACGATTACAAAGATCAATATCTAGAAAATCCGAATAAGACGATTACGGAATTAACCCGCAAACTCGAACTGATGATGCAAGCTCAAATTACGCACATCAACGATCTAAAATGGACGGGCTTTCATGAAAATGTCATGAGACTCACAAGAAAAGGAATGCATGCGGAAGACAGTGATTTGAATATTCCTTTGGAAAAGCGTTGGGAATACTCCAAAAAACTTGCAGCGTGGTTGAACGGTTTAAATGAACAAGAATTGGAAAAATTAGAGCCTTTAAAAAAAGAGATAGACGCCTATTTTTCCTTGCTCAAGAAAATGCGCATTCGTGAAAAACACCTGAATGAATTTAAAGAGAACGGATCATTATCCATATCAAAAGAAATGTTGCGCTTAGTCGTTTTATTTCCCTTTGCTATTTTAGGACTCCTTCATGCCGGAATTCCATATTTGCTTGTAAAAAGATTTGTAGAAAAGAAATTCCGAAGAAAAGTGTTTTGGGGATCTGTAAAACTTTTATTGGGTAAAATTGCAATTGGACTCATCAATATTCCATTCATTTTCGTATTCTACCACTTCGTTTACCCGAGTTATTTAGTTGCCATCCTTTATTATTGTTTCATTGGACTTTTCGGTTTAGCGGCCTATAAATGGTTCAAAGCATTTTTTGCATTCAAAGAGAAAAAAGCATTATCTAAAATGGACTTATCCAAGTTTCTTGATCGAAGAAATAAACTTATTGAGACAATTGAAGGAGAAATACCT
>JBILIM010000163.1:0-4804 GCA_044349985.1 Crocinitomicaceae bacterium | reverse complement strand
ATACGTTGTTTCCAACCATCACCGACTTACCTGTAAGTTGACAAACTCGTGACATTATAATGTAATTTATCCTTGATTATAAATGGGGTGCAAAGAAAGTATATTTTTCGCAAAACAACAAGTTATTATTTATTTTTTTCATTAAAATTAGATAATATAACGCTTCGAGCCATGTTTAATGCGGATAAAACGGTCATTAATATATTGCGTTCTCTGTTATCTCCGAAAGAAAAACATTTGGAATGAACCGAATTTCTGGTTGCCACTGCTATCCAAACAGTTCCTACGTTTTGTGTATCTGTTGCTCCATCAGGCCCCATAATTCCAGTAGAAGCAATACAAACATCAACACCAAGTTTATTTAATCCTCCCTTAGCCATTTGCTCAGCAACTTGAGCACTCACTGCGCCATACGATAAAAGCACATCGGATTGCACGTCAACTAAATTGCACTTTAATTCATTGGCATAACTCACAATAGCGCCTTTGAAAAATGCTGAGGCACCAGATAATCCTGTAATGTTTTGAGCAATCGCTCCGCCTGTGCAGCTTTCCACTGTACCTAATGTAATTCTATACTCATTACACAGTTGGTGAAGTACCGATGCTAACGTATCATTTTCTTTTCCGAAAACAAATTCAGGAAAACGTTGTGCCAGTTCCTCAAAATAACCATCAATTTCTTGAGATCTTATTCGCCCCTCATTTGATGTCAATCGCAATTTAACCATACCTGGAGAAGGCAAATAAGCTAAAGAAAGCCCAGCATTTCTAACCTTATTCTCCCATTCAAAAATCTGTTCAGCGAGAAAAGACTCCCCGATGCCTTGGGTTAAAAGGGTTTTATGAAAAATAGATTGCAGCGTGAATCGTTGAGAAATTCTTGGTATGACTTCATCCGTTACTATTGCTTTCATTTCGTAGGGAACTCCTGGCATACTTATTAAAATAGCCCCATCCTTTTCAAACCACATACCTGCTGCAGTTCCAAAGTTATTCGGGAGGATGGTGCAAGATTCGGGCAAATCTGCTTGTTGCTCATTCGATTCGAGCATTGGACGATTCCGCTTTGAAAAATACGTTCGAATCTTGTTTAGTGTTACCTCATCCCGCACCAATTTGGTATTAAAGTACTTGCACAAGGTATGTTTAGTAATGTCATCTTTTGTCGGTCCTAAGCCACCTGTTACGAATACCAAATCCGCATTTTTCATGGAACGATCAACGGTTTCAAGTATTTCTGTTTCATCATCCGAAATCACTATTGAACGTACTATTCGTATTCCGATTTGAGAACACTCTTGCCCCAACCATGCAGCATTGGTATTTATGGTTTGTCCGATAAGTAATTCGTCCCCAATTGCAATTATTTCAGCTGTCATTTATACTTTTTTAAACTTCGCAACCGATTCAATGTGTCCGGTATGAGGGAACTGATCAACAAATGAAAGTTTTTCCATTTGATAACCGGCCTGAAATAGTGTTACCGCATCTCTTGCCTGTGTTGAAGGATTGCAAGAAATATAAACAATATGGGTAGCATTTAGTTCAATGAGTTTATTCAAAGTCTTTGGAGCGATTCCAGCTCTGGGAGGATCAAGCACTATGGTTTGAATTTTATCGATAAAATCTGGATGCTGCTTTAAGAATTTTCCGACATCTGCTGCATAAAAATCAATTCCTGAAATAGCATTTCGCTTTGCATTTCTCTTGGCATCTTCAATGGCCTCTTCTACGATATCAACACCAACGATTTTAACAGCTGAATTTCTTTTCGCTAATAGTTGACCAATAGTTCCTGTGCCACAAAACATGTCCATAATTACTTTATCTGAAGAAATTTCTTCTTCAAAAACATAATCTAGAGCCTTATTGTATAACAATTCAGCACTTTTAGGATTGGTTTGAAAAAAACTCTCCATGGAAATTTCGAATTCCAGACCATGTAACTTTTCAATGACAATCGGTTGACCGTATAAAAGTGTGCACTTTCCGTTTTCAATCTTGGAACGATCAGCAACATTGTCGTTTATGGTATGTTGAAATCCGGCCAAACGATTCCCCAACAAATTGACAAGAAAATCAGAAAAGGCTTTAGCATCAAAATGCTTTAAATCTGTAGAGGAAGTAACCAAATTAATCAGCAATTGATCTTGATAAAATGACTTTCTTACAACAATATGTCTGAAGAAGCCCTCCTTTTTAGGCGGGTGCCATGCAGGTAGATTCGTAGCTTTCAAAAATGCCCTTACTTCAACTAATTTTGTCTCCCACTCCTCATCAAACATACCGCTTGGTTTGTCTAGAGATTCCACCTTCCACCATGTTCCCCGTCTTTTGAAACCAAGTGCAAAATCGTTATCTACATCTTCTCCTGTAGCAAAATCATGTCCAATACACGAAAAGCTATATTCCATTTTATTTCGATAATAAAACACCTCTGGTGAGGAAATAAAATCATCGAAAATATCTTCAACATGTTTTATCCCTGCTAATCTGGAAAAAACTTCAAGCGTTGATTGTTTTTTATAGTGTTGTTGTGTTTGTATAGGAACAAAAATATACGGACCACCTGAGATTTCTTGAAAAGGTTGATTGATCTCCAGTGGTGATCTTTCCAGAACTTCAATCAATTTTGCTTCGGCATGTCTTTTTCGTTTGACATCAATCTTGACTTTAACTTTCTGACCTGGAAATGCATTATCTACGAAAACGATAAAATTCCCTTGTTCTGTTGGAATTTTAGCAACTCCTCGCCCACCAAAACTATACTCTTGAATATCGAGCGCTACAATTTCTCCTCTATTAAACACTTAAACTCTTTATATCATTCCACGAATTATCCCCTTATCAGAAGTTTGAACAAAACCAACAATTTGATTTCTTAAATCGGATTCCGGAATTTGCTCTAAAATTGCTTCTATCCCTTTTGAGATATTATTATTTTGAACATACAATAAGCGATAAATGTCCTCTATTTCTCGAACTTGATCATCCGTATAACCTCTTCGTCTTAAACCTACTGAATTTACTCCAGCAAACGTAAGTGGTTCTCTAGCTGCCTTAATAAAGGGCGGTACATCTTTTCGAATTAAGGATGCGCCACCAATAAATGCATGCGCACCAATTTTGGCAAATTGTTGAGCAGCGACCTTGCCTTCTAATATTGCAAAATCATCAATTAATACATGTCCCGACAAGCCAACATAACTTGCTAGAATTACATTATTTCCAATCTGGCAATCATGTGCAACATGAACGTAAGTCATTAATAAACAATTGGATCCTATTACTGTTTTCCATTTGTCTTTTGTAGCTCTGTGTATGGTAACACACTCGCGTATTTTTGTATTATCTCCAATTTCCACAGTAGTATATTCACCATCAAATTTGAGATCTTGAGGAATAATTCCAATCACAGCACCCGGAAAGATTTCACAATTTCTTCCAATTCTTGTTCCCGGATAAATGGTAACATTTGGATGAATACGCGTACCTGCTCCGATTACAACGTCTTCAAAAACAGTAGAAAAGGGATCAATTTGAACACCTTCACCAATTTTGGCATCACCAGAAACCTGAGCAAGATTACTTATCATTGTGCTATTTTGTCTTTAATCACCTGGGCTAGCATTTGTGCTTCCATAACTTGTTTACCATTGACATAGGCTTTTCCTCCCATTTCAACGAGACCTCTGCGAATAGGTGACAACAACGTTAATTCAAAAACTAAAGTATCTCCAGGCATTACTTTTTGTTTAAATTTCACATTATCAATCTTCATAAAGTACGTAGAGTACAAGTGCGGTTCATCTACTTTACTTAGTGCAAATATACCCCCTACTTGGGCCATTGCTTCTATTTGAAGTACCCCTGGAAAGACAGGGTTACCCGGAAAATGCCCCGTAAAAATAGGCTCATTCATCGTGATGTTTTTCACACCCACAATAGATTCTTCACCTATTTCCATGATTTTATCTACCATAAGGAATGGAAAACGATGGGGTAGCATTTTTTCAATATCATTTATTGTATAGAGGGGGTCTTTTGTCAAATCAAACTGACGACCATTTTTTTCCTGCTTTTTAATTTGATCTTTGAGAATCTTTGCAAATCTAACGTTTCCTGAATGTCCGGTTCTTGCTCCTAAAATATGTGCTTTAATTGGCTTACCAACCAACGCCAAATCGCCAATAATATCGAGAAGTTTGTGTCGAGCGGGCTCATTCTCAAACTGTAATTTTGTACTGTTCAAGACACCAATACCTTCAATGGATACTTCAAGATTCTCCTTTCCAAGTAATTTAGCCAATCGATTTAACTCTTCTTGAGAAACATCTAGTTTATCGACGAGAACAATTGCGTTATCGAGATCACCTCCTTTTATCAAGTTATTTTTAGCTAAAAATTCAAGTTCGCGGAGGAATACAAAAGTTCGACAACTTGCAATTTGATGCTTGAATTCTCCAATATTATACATGGTAGCATGCTGTGTCCCGAGCACGGGAGACTTGTAATCAACCATAACAGTTATCCTGTAATTCTTATCTGGAACGGCAAGAAATTCTATACCTCTTTCCAAATCCTCCCAAGGAATATTCTCTGTCAATTCAAGGTATTCCCTGTCAGCATTTTGATCCTCATAACCAACATTTTCAATAGCCTCAACAAAAGGTAAAGCACTACCGTCCATTATCGGAACTTCAGGTGCATCGAGTTTTATCAGTGCATTATCCACCTGACACCCGTACAATGCCGCCAAAATATGTTCGGTTGTATAAACCCTCGCCCCTTTAAATTCTAA
>JBILIM010000162.1:0-4828 GCA_044349985.1 Crocinitomicaceae bacterium | reverse complement strand
TAATAATTCTGGATTTGTTCTAAAAACCCAGCATCAAATTCTCAAAGATTTTGCAGCATACCGATTGTTTTTTAACGAACGGTTTTCTCAAGAAGCACTGTCAAAAGACGAAATATTAGACGCCATTTCAGAGCAGCTTGCAGTAATTATACTTGAAGGGGAAACACGTTTGATGCAATTACTATATACCATCGATTTACCCGAGCAAACGTTTTTGTCTTTAACCACAGAGTCCAATTTTTTGAGTTTACTTTCCGAAAAAATACTCTTTCGAGAAGCATATAAGGTATATTTGCGGATGCAGTATTCGTGATCAAAAGCCATATTGATTTTGGGTCTAGAGAATGTATTGTCCGCAAAAAAAGAGCACTAATGAGTAAAACATATCTTCGTACAATATTTCATAAGAAAGCCTAGGTTTGGCATACTCAAATAAAGGAACTGCATTAACTTTGTCAAAATAATTCACGAGAATGAAAACGATAACTTCATATGATTTTTCCGGTAAGAAAGCGCTCATAAGGGTTGATTTTAATGTCCCAATGGATGCGGACGGAAAGGTAACGGACGACACACGAATAAAGGCAGCTGCCCCAACAATCCTTCATGTATTAAAAAATGGCGGTAGTGTCATTTTAATGTCTCATCTCGGCAGGCCAAAAAATGGTCCTGAAGCACAGTTTTCGCTCAAGCAAATTGTTTACAAAATTGAAGAAGTGCTACATACCAATGTAAAATTCTGTGGAGAATGCATCGGGGATGAGGCAAAAACAATGAGTAACAATTTAAAACCTGGAGAAGTTTTACTTCTTGAAAACGTAAGGTTCCATAAAGAAGAAACAGCAGGTGATTATCATTTTTCACAAACACTTGCCAGTTTGGGTAACGTATACATCAACGATGCATTCGGTACTGCGCATCGCCCACATGCGAGCACAACGGTAATTGCTTCATTTTTTCCAAATGATAAAATGTTTGGTTTTTTGATGGATGCAGAAATTATGAGTGTTGATCGTGTTTTGAATAGCCAAGAACACCCTGTAACAGCAATTGTAGGTGGCGCGAAAGTGTCTTCAAAGATTACCATTATTGAAAGGTTACTTGACAAGGTTGATTATCTCATTGTTGGGGGTGGAATGGCATATACTTTTGTGAAAGCACAAGGTGGTGCTATCGGGAATTCTTTGGTAGAAGATGATTTTTTGGAAACTGCGCGTAACATTATGGAACTTGCAAAATCAAAAAACGTTTCCTTGGTTATTCCAGAGGATTCTGTAATTGCTGATGCATTTGATAATAATGCCAATAGAAAAGAGGTAAGGATTGATCAAATTCCTAATGGATGGATGGGTTTGGATACTGGAGCATTAACCGCTGTTAAATGTCGGGAGGTTATTTTAAACTCAAAAGTGATTTTATGGAACGGGCCAATGGGCGTTTTCGAAATGAGCAACTTTCAAAAAGGAACCCGTGATGTTGCGGAGGCCATTGTAGACGCCACAGAAAAAGGAGCGTTTTCTTTAATAGGTGGTGGTGATTCTGTTGCAGCGATCAACGGCTTCGGTCTTGCAGATAAGGTTTCCTATGTTTCCACAGGAGGTGGTGCCATGTTAGAATATTTGGAAGGAATTGAACTTCCGGGAATAAAAGCAATCCGATCTGATCTATGAAAAGTTTGATAACAATCTGCCTTGCGGTATTGGTTTTACTATTAAACCATTCCGTAGCCCAGAATATTTTCCCGAAGAGTGGATATGTTGGCATCCAAACGTCGAGTCCTAAAGTACAACTTGATGTTAGAGGTATTAGCTACTCCAATGCACTTATTTTAGGCGACTTTCCTGCAAATTCAAAGGCCTTGTTGCATCTATTCGCGAGTAATGCAACACCAGACAGCTTGTTGTTTTTAATCGAAGACCAAGAACGGAAATTGTTGCAGCTAACTTCAGATGGCGTATTGCGTTCTAGAGAAATCATAGTAGACGCTGAGAATTGGCCGGATTATGTCTTTGATGCGGATTATTCTTTGATGCCCCTGAATGAAATCGAAGCGTTTATAAATGAAAATGGGCACCTGCCGAATATACCTTCTGCTCAGTACATACAAGATTCTGGTCTTGATTTGGGTGAAATGAATCGCCTTCTTATGGAAAAAATAGAAGAATTAACACTTCACATCATTCAACAACAAAAAGAAATTGATGCGTTAAAAATGAATTCGGAAAAATAGTAATGCGTTGGATTTCGAAATCATTTGTCTTCATCTTTCTGTGCGTATGCAGCCTTTCGTTTTCTCAGTATAACCATCTATCGCTTAAGGAAGATTATGATGCTTTTACAAAGCAGCTCGTGGCGAACTACAAGCCATGTACTTTATCAACGGATAATGATCACACAGTTTTCGGAGACGGGATGGCATACATTTTAGATGGTTATTTATCAATGTATGAAACCACAGGTGATAAAGATTATTTGTACAAATTTATGCTGCAAAGTCTGTGTATAATGGAAAACAGACATGATTTTTCAGGTATAAGTACCGAACCGAGATGGGGAAACCTTACTTACGAAGAAGGAAATATCAATGGAGCATTTGCAAGGTTTGTTCATTTTATAAAAATAAAAAATAAACAACTCGATACGGTTCAACTTTATCCATTTCCTGAATTTTCTAATGCTCTTTTTGAAGTGTCTTTTAAAACTTTTGGAGACTATGCAAATTGGCTCCATACAAGAGTCGACGAAGCTCTTTCTTGGTTTATCAATAACGGTTATTGGAATGACAACTTAGGATTTTTAGAAAAACCAAACACGTCATCCTCTCTGATTGTCAATAAACACATCGGTTTTGCACGTGCAGTTTTGTTTATGGGCCTTTGTGGCAATACGAATTATGAAAGCAAATCAACAGCAATAGAATTGTTATTTTTTAAAGAAGTTGAATTTTTTGATCGTCACAAGCTGAAATCTTACAGAGCTCCTCTTTTCATGGAGAGCGATGGCGGTGGCTATTGGTGGTATCACTTCGGGTGGACAGAGGTGCGTAAAAAAAGAAAGATTCGATTCAAATGGAGCAAAGGTTCGCCTTCCATCGAAAAATACACCAGCTTCATTGAGGATATAAGTCACGGTGCTATTGTGGCGATGTATCCCTTGGATCAATGGATAAATAATCCCAATACAAGGTTCAATGAGCCTGAAATCATTAAATTTCATAAAACGTTTACCGAAAATATTTATGATGGTAATGGTGGGTTTTTTAATGCGGTTAACGGGACTGATAATCCCATTTCTGATAATTATTGTACAACTTGTCCCCACAATTACCACGCCTTGAAATCCTTAATGTATGCCCCTTACGCAAAATTTGACGGTGTTGCAAATACAGATAGTATTTATCCAATTCTTATGGATTTTTATAATAAAAACATAGATTCAGTTTCGGGACTCCCTGCGGGATATTGTTGTGGAATGAATTACGGACATGCTGAATTGGTGGGCATTCAATGGTCCAATGAAAATTGTAATCTTTCGCTGTACAACCGTGACCTTGTTTACAATCAAGATTTTAAGGTCAAGGGAACACTCACCGTTGAACCAGAAAAAACAGCTGGAAAATCGTTTGCAGACCCCGTAATAGAAAACAACGTTTTTGTTATTGAATCGCGAGTCGAAAGCAAGATGAATGCTGCAAAGATAAATATCAAAACAGGCACACACTTCAAAGCAGGAAGCAAGGTGCATATGCAATCCGTTTCAAACCAATAGTTTTGATATTTTTCGAATTGATGTAACTTTTGGCAACTATGTTTGTCATACCATCGCGCAATGACAGATAGTGAATACAATAAAACGGTTGACTTGTATGCTGACGGTATATACCGCTTTGCATTAAAACATGTGAAGAACAGCATGGCGGCTCAAGATATTGTGCAAGAAACGTTTACAAAAGTTTGGATGAAGCATACCGATGTTTCTTATTCAAAGGCCAAGTCTTATTTATTCACTACTGCCTACCATTTAATTGTAGACTTAATGAAACAAGAGTCTAGAAATGGTGAATTTAATGAATGGGAAAGTAAAGGAAGTGTCGACCCTATTGAAGCGTTTGATTTGCAAAGCATATTGCACCAAGCATTAGATAAGTTGCCACAAATTCAAAAAACGGTCATTTTACTTAGGGATTACGAAGGCTACCATTATGCCGAAATAGCAGAAATAACTTCCTTGAATGAATCTCAAGTAAAAGTTTATATTTTTAGGGCGCGACAAACATTGAAAGCGTATTTAAAACAGATTGAATTATTGGTTTGATCATGACGGATTCAAATAAAATAAATGAGCATAATTTCGAGAAGTTTTATCAGGACTTCACTCATGGCCGTTTGGATGAAAAACGCTGTGAGGAATTGTTTTCTTTTATGGAAGTCCATGCGGATTGGCTCGAAGAAGATTCCAGTGCAGTCGTTCTAAGTCCTTTGGATAACGAAAGCTTAAATAACGATTTCAAACAATCCTTGCTGCAGGTTAATTTTGAACAAGAAGCTATCGTTCCTTCAAATATCAATGCATTTCTAAATGCAAAAATTGAAGGTTTGCTCTCAGAGGAAGCTGAATTCAAACTTAACGTATTCTTGGATGAAAATCCTCAATTCCAAAGTGAACTGAAATGGTTTTCAATGGTGCGTTTAGAAGCGGACTTTAAGTTAAAATATCCCAACAAATCTGATTTAAAGCGAAAAGAAACCAGGTTGTTATGGCCTATAATTGCGGCAGCAGCATGCCTTGCTTGCCTCCTTATGTTCAATTGGAACCGGAATACTGAAAA
>JBILIM010000161.1:0-4844 GCA_044349985.1 Crocinitomicaceae bacterium | reverse complement strand
TGCTGAAGTCTCATTTTCACAACTTTTGGATTGGTAAAACCATTTCCATTTCTCCTGATATTTTTGATTCGCCACCAGAATTTAAAGGTTGATTTTTATTCAATCTTTAAATTTCATAAACAATGGATCTTAATTTTAAATTTTTAAAAGAGGATTTTTCCTCAAGTTTGGTGGTTTTTTTAGTTGCACTCCCTTTATGCTTGGGAGTGGGGCAAGCATCAACCGATGTTGAAGGCATTAATGGAATTCCGATTTCAGGACTTCTTGCAGGAATTATAGGCGGCGTTTTGGTTGGGCTTATAAGCAAAAGTAGAATAGGTGTTTCTGGTCCAGCTGCTGGGTTAATTACCATAATAATAGCCGCGCTATTAACGCTCAAAAGTTACGAAGGTTTCTTGGTAGCCATAATTTTTGCTGGTATTCTTCAAGTTATAGCCGGATACCTTAAACTTGGAGTTTTGGCGAATTACTTTCCATCATCGGTAATCAAAGGCATGTTGGCCGCTATCGGTATAACGCTCATTCTTAAAGAAATTCCCCATGCTGTTGGCTACGATAAAGATTTTTTTGGTGACGAGTCGTTCTTTCAAATGGATGGTGAAAATACATTTTCAGAATTGTTTCAAGCTCTTGGCGCCTTGCATCCTGGCGCTGTAATTCTCAGTTTATTTTCTATCCTAGTGCTTATTCTTTTTGATAAGCCATTCCTGAAGAAAATAAAATTGTTTAAAATCCTTCCAGGAGCGCTCTTTGTAGTGCTTATAGGTATTGGTTTAAATCTTGTTTTTCCTTTATTAAGTCCACAATTGGAAATTACAGGAAAACATCTCGTTCAGATTCCGGTTGCAACTTCTTTTGAATCGTTCACCTCAATGCTTTATTTTCCTGATTTTTCGTTCCTTTCGAATCCTCAAGTTTATATTATAGGAGCCACGATAGCATTGGTTGCGAGTTTGGAAACTTTGTTGAGTGTTGAAGCTACAGATAAGCTAGATCCTGAAAAACACCATACACCAAAAAACCTGGAGTTAAAGGCACAGGGAATTGGCAACATCGCAAGCGGTTTGATTGGAGGTCTTCCCATTACCCAAGTCATCGTAAGGAGTTCAGCCAACGTCAATTCAGGTGCGAAAACAAAGCTGTCAGCCATCATTCATGGACTTTGGTTAGCGGTGGCAATTTTAATCATACCGAGTGTGCTCAATTTAATTCCGTTGTCAGCGCTTGCTGCAATTTTAATATTGGTAGGATATAAATTGGCGAAAGTAGAGTTGTTTAAATCCCAATGGAATCTCGGTTTCGAACAATTTATTCCATTCATAAGTACAATATTAGGGGTGCTTTTCACGGATCTTTTAAAAGGAATTGCCATCGGAATGGTTATTTCTATTTTCTACATACTTCGAAAAAATTACAGGAATAATTATCAAATGAATGAAACTAAAGTTGATGACGGTAACGAAATGGAAATCGTTTTGTCTGAAGAGGTTTCTTTTTTAAATAAAGGTAGTATTCTGGAAACCTTAACATCTGTTCCTGAGGGCACACACCTTACAATTGATGGAAGTAAATGCAGAGAAATAGATTTTGATGTTCTTGAAGTTATCCAGGAGTTTAAAGATTTCGGTGCACCTGAGAAGAAAATAAAACTTACAACAATTAACATTCCGCAGGTAGCGATATCCGGCGGACATTAAAAATTATTATGGAAAAATATTACAACCAGTTATTAGAGAATAACAAGATATGGGTCGAAAAAAACCTAGAGAAGGATCCTCAATTTTTTAACCGATTGGCTGATGGTCAGCAACCTCCTGTTCTTTGGATAGGCTGTTCCGATAGTCGTGTTCCGGCGAATGAAATCATAGGTGCAGCACCAGGTGAGGTTTTTGTGCACCGAAACATTGCCAATATGGTCGTGCACTCCGATATGTCGATGTTGAGTGTTTTGGATTATGCAGTTAATGTACTCAAAGTGAGGCATGTCATTGTTTGTGGACACTATGGATGTGGTGGGGTGCAGGCAGCAATGACGAACAAACATTTTGGTTTAATTGACAATTGGATTCGACACATTAAGGATGTATACCGATTCCATCAAGATGAATTGAACGCCATTGAGAATGAAAAAGAACGATTCAATCGTTTTGTGGAACTAAATGTTGTTGAACAAGTTTGTGACGTGGCCAAAACGTCGATTGTTCAAGCAGCTTGGGAAAGTGGTCAACAATTGCATATTCATGGTTGGGTGTATGATGTGCGAGACGGACTTATCAATGACATGCAAATCACCATTAAAAACAACGATTCGTTGACCGAGGTTTACCAATTGGATTTATAAATATTAAATTTACTCATGGTTGAGTGGATTGAAGGTTTAGAAGTTGAATTAAAAACTTTAGGGAACGAACAGCGTTCAATAGCGCAGGCAGCCTATATGAAAAACCATTTCGTTTTCTGCGGCATTGAATCGGCTGTCCGAAAAGAATTGGCAAAACGTTGGATTCAAAAATTCAACCTGAAAGCCTTGCCTGGGAAAGAAAAAAGAGCGCTCATCTTGGCTTTGTTTCAGTTGGAGCAACGTGAATTTCATTACACGGCGATTGATTTTTTAAATGGATTTAAAGCTGCTGAAATTCAAATAGAAGATGGTGCATTCCTAGAAATGCTCTTAATAACTAATTCTTGGTGGGACTCCGTAGATAGTATTGCTTCCAATATCTTAGGTGCATTTGTTAGAAAATTTCCTGTAGAAGGTTTCGAGTTGATGGAGGATTGGTCGAATTCTGGAAACATCTGGTTGATGCGGTCAACGCTTATTTTTCAACTGAAATATGGAAATCAAACGGATTTCGAATTTTTAAAAGAACGTATCATCCAATTCCAAAATCACAAGGAATTTTTCATTCAAAAAGCTATTGGTTGGAGTTTAAGACAATATTCCAAATTCAATAAAGAAAAAGTGAGGCAGTTCATGACAGAAGTCGAATTGAGTAATCTTGCCCGAAGAGAAGCTTCTAAGTATTTGTGATTTGAATTCGAATGCTTACTTTTATTCAAGCATAATAAACATGAATTGATGAGCAAAATAATTGTGATCGGAGCTTGCGGTCAAATCGGAACAGAATTGGTTCTGGCCCTGAGAAAACAAAATGGAAATGAGGCAGTAATTGCCGCAGATGTTAAAGATGTTTGTCCAGATTTGCTCGCAGATGGTCCTTACCTAAAAATGGATATTCTCGACAGAGAAATGGTGAGAGCAACCCTCATTCGTGAAGAAATCGCGGAAGTTTATCTTTTAGCAGCCTTACTTTCCGCAACGGCAGAAAAGAATCCTGACTTTGCTTGGAAGCTAAATATGGAAGGGCTTTTTACCATTCTCGATTTGGCAAAAGAAGGTTTCGTTAAGAAGATTTTCTGGCCAAGTTCCATTGCTGTTTTTGGCCCAACAACACCTCGAGACTATACCCCGCAATATACGGTGATGGAACCGAGTACGGTTTATGGAATTTCAAAATTAGCAGGAGAAAGATGGTGTGAATATTATTTTAATAAATATAACGTCGATGTGCGAAGCATACGTTATCCCGGTTTGATTTCTTACACCAGTTTGCCGGGTGGAGGAACCACCGATTATGCCGTAGATATTTTCTATCAGGCCAAAATGGGTAACGTCTACACGTGTTTCTTGAGTGAAAATACCGAACTCCCAATGATGTACATGGAAGATGCCATCCGTGCTACACTCGAATTGATGCATGCGCCGAAAGAAAAATTAACGGTAAGGTCATCGTACAATCTTTCTGGTTGTAGTTTCACTCCAAGCCAATTGGCTAAAGAAATTAAAAAGCATATTCCTGATTTTAAAATCGATTACGTTCCTGATTTCAGACAGGCCATTGCGGACAGTTGGCCCAAATCCATTGATGACAGTCAGGCACGTTCCGATTGGGGATGGAAAGAAAAGTATCCGGTTGATTTGCTGGTGAAAACCATGATCGAAAACGTTGATCCTACTTTGTTGAACGCTTAGATTTTCATACCTTCAAGGAGAATTATGTTCAAGAAGCTACGTATTGTCAATTTTTCCATTTGCTTTTTCCTTGTTTTTGCGAACGGTTTCGTTTTGGCCCAAAATGTTACGGATGCGAATAATAAAAAGCAAGGACATTGGGTAATTACCGGAAAAGATCGCCCTGCATCGGGTTATGGTCAGCAGGTAAAAGTGGAAGAAGGCGATTATAAAGATGGAAGAAAAACGGGAACTTGGACAAAATACTACGATGATGGTAAAACCCCAAAACTCAGGGGAACGTACGTAAACAATCGTCCTGAAGGTGAATACGTGAAATACTATTCGAACGGGACCATCAAAGAAAGAGGATCGCTTAAGCTCAATTTGAATATCGATACCTTAACCCGTTATCATGAAAATGGATCCATTGAATATCAGGCAATATACGATGCTGAGGGTAAAGAAAATGGAACCGTAAAATACTATTATTCAAATGGTCAGCTGGAATTTGAATACAATGCAACAAATGGCACTCCTACCGGAAATGCAACACGGTATTATGAAAATGGGGATCAAAAAGAAACCCTCTCGTTCAGTTCGAGCGGAGAAGTAACGCAAAGCACTCAGATCGCAGCCAAAACTCCGGTGGTAAAGGCTGAGGTTTCGAACAAACCGAAAGATCCTGCACCCAAAGTCGTTACTCCGAATACCAGAGGCGCTATATTTCTCCCTAATGGGTACAATAAAGTCTACAACGACAATAACGATATCTGGCAAGACGGCAACTTTAAAAACAGTATGCTCTGGGATGGAAAAGTATACGAGTACG
>JBILIM010000177.1:0-4598 GCA_044349985.1 Crocinitomicaceae bacterium | reverse complement strand
CATTACAGGTGTTCAATGTCATTTGGGATCAACAACTACCAACAACATTGAATTACTTTACAACACCTCACCTTACGTCGATTTTTCTCCACCTTGGGACTTCGGTACGGTAGGAGCTGGTCAGAATGGTTGGATTTCTGCCGGAACCGGAGTTGTTTCCAATTCAAACACAGCCGATGGAATTGTGCCGGTTCTGACAAGTATTTCTCTTACAATTCCGGCAGGCGCAACTTATCAATTAGGACTTTTGGCAACAACAATGCAATATTCTACATTGGCAAGCGGTGCTGGAACAAATACCTTTAGTAGTGGCGGTGTAAACCTATTAACCGGTGATGGAATTTCGTGGGGAGGAACCGTTTATCCTACAACACCGGTAAATTATCCAAGAGGCTTAATTGGAGGAATCACATTTATTCCTGCAGTACCATGTACATCTCCTCCTACGGCAGGTGCAGTTGCAGCTGCAAACAATCCGATATGTCCATCAACAAATAATACACTTTCTCTTGTAGGTGGAACAGCAGGAACGGGCCAAACTTATCAATGGCAAAGTTCAGCAACAGGAGCAATTGGATCTTACACAAATATTTTCGGAGCTACAAATTCAACATATATTTCTAATCAGACCTCCAATACCTATTATCGTTGTTATATGACCTGCGGAGGTCTCACGGATACAACTGTAGGGCTGCTGGTGAATACAGAAAATTTTCTCAACTGTTATTGCACAAGCAACGCAACGAGCACAGGTGATGACGAAATATTGGGAGTTTCAATCGAAACTTTAAATAATGTTTCGAATTGCTCGTCAACAGGTGGATCTGGTTCAATACAAAACCAGTATTCAAACTATACTAATCTTCCAGCTCCAAACTTGAAACGCAGTGTTTCATATCCATTTAATGTAAATATTGGAACATGTGGAGGCAACTATAATAATATGATGAAAATTTTTATCGACTATAATCAGAATGGATCCTTTGCTGATCTGGGAGAAGAGGTCTATGCTTCTTCCAATGCTGTAGTCGGTCCTCATATTGAATCGGGATCAATTACCATTCCTCTAACAGCAGCTTTGGGAACTACACGTATGCGTGTGATTATTGTTGAAACTACTGCAATCGGAGACATAACTTCATGCGGAACCTATTCATATGGAGAAACTGAAGATTATTTTGTTAACATCACTCCTGCTCCAACCTGCTCTCTGCCCACGGCATTATTCAATTTGGGGGCTACTGATACAGAAATCGAACTTTCGTGGACTGCAGGTGGAGCTGAAACTTCATGGCAGCTTCAATATGGCCCTGCCGGATTTACTCTTGGAACCGGCGATTCAATTGTAGTTAATACAAATCCTTATACTTTGAACGGATTAACCCCAAATTCATTTTATCAAGTCTATGTCATGGCAATTTGCTCTTCTTCGGATTCCTCTTTTTATTCAGGGCCGATTTCGTTCAATACATACAACCAAGGTCTTTATATGGATTGGACGTCGGAGTGTCCTTCGGGAGGATTTATCGATATCGCTTCAACCGGAACTGACCTTAACTTATTTGACGATACTGAATCGCAAGTAACCTTGCCATTCAACTTCCTTTATCAAGGAATACTCATTAATGAATGCACCGTTAGCAATAATGGCAGAATTGTGCTAGGGCAATATAATTTCACTAATATTCTTAGCCCATGGGCAGACGACCTGGATGATGAAACTGGAAATGTCTACCATCAAACCATAGGCGTTTCGCCGAACAGAACATTCATTGTACAATGGGATAATAGCTGCAATTTTTCTGGTTATATTGGAGCGCCAACAGTAACTTTCCAGGTACAAATCGAAGAAGCAACAGGGAAAATATGGTTTGTATACGATGATGTCGTTTTCGGTCCACCCAATGCTATTGATGATTATGCTGCCAATGCTGAAATTAGCCTGAACGGCCCCAATCAAAATTTTAGTATTTCTAGTTATAGCCCTGCTTATTTACAAAATAACAGCTGTGTTGAATTTTATTATACCGACTGTCCAATGCCACAGAATTTCGTTAGTACATTTTTAAGCGGATCGGAAATTCAGTTTAGCTGGACACCCGGAATTTCAAGTGAAACTAATTGGATCATTGAATACGGACCAGAAGGTTTTTCGCCCGGAACAGGAACTTTTATCAATGAAACAAATCCAAACTCACAGATAACTTCGTTAACACAATTGACAGATTATACAATTTACATTTATGCAAACTGTGCAAATGGAGATACTTCAAGAGCATTAATTCATCATTTTACAACATTACCTTTTTGCTCCAATCCATCTGGATTTTCAGGATTGAGCATTCCTGATTCGATAGATCTTAGTTGGTCATGGATAGCATCAAATCCAAATTACCAGATTCAATCTTTTAATATTCAATATGGAATTTCCGGATTTTCCGTTGGATCAGGAACAATTATTGGAGCAAATGGAATTAATCCTGCTGATACAATCGCAGATCCATCTTTGATAGCATCAGGAGTATATCAGGTTTATATCCAAGCGGTATGTTCCACTGGCGATACGTCTGCATATGTTGGACCAATAACACTTGTAATGCCTATTACCAATGATGATGTTTGTGGAGTTGAACCAATTCAATTAGGTCAGACTTATACTTTCAATAATAATGGCGCGACGGTTGAATCAGGCGAATCGGTAATTGCGCCTACGGCCAATGGAGCACAGACAACAACAGGATGGGATAATTCTGTATTAGATGGTACTTTATGGTATTCATTTATTGCTCCATCTGCAGATGCAGTAAGAATTAATTCAACAGCAATTGATTATAACGGACAAGTGGCAGTATATACTGCAAATGATTGCTCAGACTTCACTACATTTAATTTAATTGCCGCTAATGATAATGAAATTGGGGGCACAAGTCAGGCACCAAACTTTACAATTTGTGATCTGATTCCTGGCAATACATATTATATAATGTATGACCGTTATGACTGGATTTCTGGAAACTTTAGCTTAAATGTTTCAGCAATAAATCTCAATGCAGGATCCGCTATGGGCTTGACTCAAATCTGTTATGGCACATCACTGGATTTAAATTCGACTTTAACTGGTAGCAATTCCGGAGGAGTATGGTCATCTAATATTCCTGCTGCAAATGCAAGCATTTCCGGTTCAAACTTATCGACCGTGGGCCTTGGATATTCAATTTTTAATTTTCAGTACACTCAGGTAGATGGTTGTGCTTCGGAAACAGTCCTATCGCAAGTTCAAATTATGGGACCATCCAATGTAGGTCAGGACGGCTCAATCACCGCTTGCCGCAATCAGCCACTTGATTTATTATCTGGATTGAATGGCACTGTTGATTTAAATGGAAGTTGGTATGATCCTTCAAATATATTATTACCAAGTTCTCAAATCACAACAGCTAATTCTCCAGGTCAATATTATTTCGATTACATTGTTGGAAATGGAGTTTGTCCGGAAGATACCGCTGAAATAACAGTGATTGTGCAGGATTGCGATTGGTTATCAATCGAAGAAAACGAGCTGGAACAAATTTCTGTTTATCCGAATCCTTCGAATGGAATGGTGTTTATTGAATCAGGTTCAGACGAAAATTATGTTCTGAATATTACCGATATTAACGGCAGAGCAATTCATATTGCAAATAACATTTATAATGGCAAGAATTCCATTGATTTGACTGACGCTTCAAAAGGCATCTACATTTTCAAACTTTCAACTGAGAAGACACAGAGAGTTTTCCGTGTTGTGATTCAATAAGTACATTTCAAAACTATATTAAAAAACCTCCTCTTAAGGGAGGTTTTTTAATGCTTTTTTCTAAGGTTTGACTGATTTAATTTTCAGTCATTTAAGCACATTCAAGCATAACATCTGGCAGCAAAAAAGTCGTAACTTGCCATGTCACTTATTGAGCGGTCAATACTTGATTTACCTAAACTTAATTATTATTAAAAAGAAATTTCTACAGCGTATTTTCCTGACTTATACTGTGGCCATTCCTTTTCTTTGGAGAACAAGCTCATGCATAGGTATCGAACTATTCTTTTACTCAACAATCCGGCACTTACACTCCAATTACAGGTAGATCCGTTTTTGAAATGGCAACTTCCGAAATGAGCGATTTGTTCGTCCCGCCGTGCCTTCCCCCTAATTAACCGGATTAATTTATAAAAACATATAGCAACGGGGTTAATGAGTGCGAAAGCGAAGAAAACAAAGTGGAGTATATCGCTCTCTCTGCCGCGGCAGACTCACTCCCACTCTGTTTTGTGACATTGAAGATCGAAAAATCTAACTTTTATAAAGATTTGGAAAAGATTTTAGATTGGATAGAATCCGAAAAAATTCAGGATAAAGTGTGAGACCGCGCAGCAGCAACGAAGTTAATGAGTGCGAAAGCGAAGAAAACAAAGTGGAGTATATCGCTCTCGCTCTACACTCTCACTCTGTTTTGTGACCCCGGCAGGATTCTAACCTGCAACCGCTGGAGCCGAAATCCAGTGCGCTATACAGTTGCGCCACGGAGCCTTATGGGTACAAAATTAGTCCAATAATTTTA
>JBILIM010000158.1:0-4909 GCA_044349985.1 Crocinitomicaceae bacterium | reverse complement strand
AGCAACACCAGCTTTTGTATTCACTCCAGCAACAGTCAACCCGCCTGTAAGATTAGAATAAATAAATTTACCGTTAATACCAACACTTGTTCTATCGCTTAACTGAAAAGCATACCCACCGGTCAATTCAAATTCACTTGGTTTGTCATCACGAATAACATTTCCACTTGCATCAGTAAATGTAATTTCTCCCAAACTAAAGAATCTCAAAGCTCCAGTTACCGCTGAACGATCTCCAACTTTACCGTAACCAGAAAGGTATGATAAATGAATATCGTTTGTCAATTGGCGCAACCAAGGCGTATAAGACATACTTAATTCAGCTTTCTCCTTTGCGAAAATGAGCATTGAAGTATTCCAATAAATTGAATTCGAATTGGCACTCAGTGCGGTTCCCGCATCCCCCATACCTCCGGCTCTTGAATCTGGTGTAATTGCAACAAATGGAACAGCAGTAGTAATTGTATTTAATTGTAAATCATTGTCGGTAGCACCTGACGTTGGCTGTGCAAATGCATATTGACATACTAGTGACGTACCAAGGACAACTAAATTGAGAAGCTTTTTCATCATTTGTATACTAATTTTAAAGGCAAATATAAGCAATTACTTGTCCTAAACTCACTTATTTTAACAAAACTAATTTTTCACTTTTTTCCGCAATTTTACCATCATGTGTTTTCACTTTTACAGTGTAAACGTACACCCCTTTGGCCAATGCGTCTCCAAAATCATCGCGTCCATCCCAATGAATACCTTCAGTTCGGAAACCTTCAGTTTTAACATTTTGATTAATGGTACGAACCAATTTACCAGAAACCGTAAAAATTTGAATTTGCGTTTCCAAATCTGAACATACTTGATTGTGTTCAAAGTAAAACGATGTACTTGTGGTAAACGGATTTGGGTAATTTAAAACGTGTTCTAAAACAATGTCTGTTGCCTCTTGAACGGTAAACTCAATTCTCGATTCAGAAGAATTGTTATTAACATCCCATACTTTCAGCGTTAGGGTATGTATTCCTTTATCTAAAACAGGAAGTTGATAACGCAGTTTACCAGATTGGTATGAATCCAAATCTGCGGTATAATAGGCATTCAATACGATAGGATTCGAGCTGTTTTCGTCAATTATAGCTGTAATATCATGCCCGATTCCATTTCCAACAGTATTGATGCCATTCTCATCAAACAAATGAGCCAAAACTATTGGTGTTGCATCAGTAAGACCACCATCAACGAAATTTTCATCGTTCATAAACAATTCAATATCCGGTCCAACGACATCATTAATTCCATTAGGATCTATTCCACCAATCACAAAACGCGTATCACTGCCTGCAGCATCATTCAAGGTGCTTGATGCGTAATAACTTATTTTTCCATTACCAAATGAAAAATCAATATCCTTTGGTACAACAAAGGAAAACTCAAAATATCCATTGGATATGGTTGACTGTCCTTTATACACCACATTCTTTTGAAGTTCAAATGGAATTTCAGGAGAATCAGGATCCTGTCCCAAAGTAAATTTTGTTTTGATTTTATCAAAAATCGATGGTGATAAAACTCCATTGAAATCACTTAGAACATTACCATTCCAATCTTCTAAATGCCCCTTAACAGTCATTTTACTCAACGCTCTAACGGTATCAGAAGCAATTATGGGATTAACACCATTAATACTGTCTGTAACAATCCTGTAGTTTGGCAGCGCTAACCTTAATCCTGGATCACCTATTAATGTGAAACTTCGCTTGTTTTCTGAAGAACCCGAAGCATTTTTTGTGCGTCGCATAATTTCACCAAAAGTTAAAGGTTGATTATCAGCGTCTCTCTCAAAAACATTTTCAAAAAACTTTTTTCCTGTAATTGTATTTACACCAAAAAACACGGATCGCGTGGTTGTCATTAAGGCAACAGCCCCCCCTATTGGATTTAAAGAAACCCATTCACCAGCTGAAACTCTACCCGGATCATCAAACTTAGTAAATTCACACGTTGCCGAAACAAATAAATTCAATCTATCAATATTATTCCACTCTTGAATTTGCGGGACCGTAACGATGCGCTCTTCAGCCAACCCTACCTCACCTCCATGGCCAACGTAATTAACAATCAATGCTCCATTTTCCACCCTATCTGTTATGGCTTCAAAGACATCAGGATAGCGTTGTCCCCCAGCAGAAGTTTCTTGAGTGTAAGCGTCTGTATACAATTTATCACAATTCATTTCTGGATGATTAGCTTTAACTTCCATGTACTGTGGTTCAGTGTCTTGCTGAACAAAATAACCACCCTCTTCATCGTCAGCAATTTGAACATATTTCAACCTCCAATCTCCAAACGTACTTACCGAACCGTTATTCACGGCGCAAGAATTACCTGAATTTACGTTATTAAATAAATTGGAGCCATTTTTCATGTAATGTTCAATTTTATCAACCTGCTCTTTAGCCATTTGATTTTCAGAAATTAACAATCGACCAATTCCTATATCCAACAAATCGGAAGGACCAATAGACTCATTATCATCCAACATTCCGAAATAATCGTCTGCCACCATTGCTGAAATATGGTTTTCTCCGTTTGGAAACTCGTAGGTAGGAACAAAATAATTGTTATTCGCAACCCTGTTTTTGGGATCATAAGTTGCATCGCCAAACAACAAAAGGTACTTTGGCAAAAGATCTGAATTTCCTGACGCCCTGTCATAAAACATCTTGGCAAACATTTTAATGGCAGTGGGATCCAACATACCGGAGCTGAATTCATTATAAATTTGTTCGGTTGTTACTACATGTACAGACACCCCTAGCGATTCATGCAACTGAGCCAAACGATTGGCCTGAACGCTAAAATCGGGATGCGTTACAATGAGATAATCAGCTGCTGTTAAGCCATGAAGATTTTGATTGGAAATTTGCCCTACAAAGGATGGGGAATAAAAACCAACACCATTTGATGCTACAAATTCCTTTAGGCTATCCAGTTTAGCTTTAAAACGATACAGCCCTCCGGACAATTCTCCCTGAATGAGGTATGGATTTTGACGATCGGTCACGTCCCATACAAAGCCTGATGCAGGCAATCCACTGAGTTCAAATTGACCCACATTACCAACTCCAATTGTTGCCAAATCTCTAAAATTCATCTGCTGTCCATAAAAAACAAGAGACCTTCGGGTATTGAGTAAAATTCTATCCAAATAAACAAGAGTGCTCGGAGAGTTTCTCGAAATTGAAATCTTGAAATTCAACGCAGATGAACCCGTATTAAAAGTATGGGATTTTAAAGATGTAACAAAATCTGAAGAAACTGAAGGCAAACTGTATGACCCCAAAACGGTATTATTTAAGGTGTATTTTTGTTCGGTTCCAGAAGTTGTGCGTGCATTTGTAGCAATAGAAGTATTCAGCGTAGACGGAAAGGAATTAACAATATTAGGCACATTAAAGATGAAGGTCTGTTCCAATTCAACATCGAACAACTCGCCATACCAACGCTGCCCACCCTTAACGAGGTTGACCTCATCAATTTCATGAATATCAAAATAAGAATACGAATTAATAATATCAGTTTCTGTTGAAGTTACATTTTCACCTGGAACTATCCTTTTTGGTGGTTCGTTTGAATTGACATTAATGAAGTAACAAGAAATGTCCGTGTAAACGTTTTTTATCCTATCGAATGAAGCAGAACCATTTGCGTACCAGCGATCTGGACCCCATGCGTAAAACAAAATATAGTCTCCATCATCAAAGCTTCCATCCGAACCACCTACAACTTGAATAGCATTTTTTACCAAATCGTCTTTTCTAGGAATGGAATTAAGTTCAGGTAACATGCCTTCTCCATTACCATAAATATTAATGTGATTTGGATTCAAACCTACCGTTTGAATCCCACAACTTTCAAGAAAAGCTTTGTCAATTTTATGAATGCCATCTTTGCTCACAGCTATCTTGTACCAATCTCCTGATCCAACGTTAAGAGCCGAATTACTTACAAATTCTTTTTCATTTGAATAATCAAATTGAGTTTCATCAAGCTGAATATCAACATTAACTATACGATGTAATGCACCATTTTTATTAACGTAAGGAAATAAATAAAATACAATAAAAGATTCTGCCCTAGAATGGGTAACCTTCAGATCGTATTGAAGTGAATCCGAAACATTTATTTCTAAATTCTTTAAATAATTGACATCTTCTGAAGGAGCTAAAACGGTTTGAAACGTTTTAATTTTTGCATCAAATCCAGAGTTCTTCAACTTAGAAGTCCAATAAAAAACAGGTTTACCTTGATCATAATCTTGACTTTCGACAACAGGTCTTTTTAATTGCATATCATTAAAAGTGCAATCCTCTGCTTTAATCCAATTTATCGAAAGTTTAAATTCTTCTTGAGAAAATCCAAAATTTGCAAATCCAAAAAGAAAAAGGAAACTCAAAAAACTTAGACGCATAGTTAAAATTATTAATGTAAAATTAAAACAATTATGAAAATGGATTGCCCCGTAAAAAAACGTTTTAATTGTTGTTTTATTTTGTTCTAATTGCAATATTTGTAACCTTAAATGAAAAATTGCGTTATCTTTGGTCAGATTTCGCGATCTAGACTTATTATAAATGAAACAATTATTTAAGATTCTTGTTTGCTCTTTAGCATTAATTAATTGCTTTGAATTAAAAGCTCAAGATCCAACTTTTACGCAGTTTTATGCGAACCCGCTGTATTTGAACCCTGCTTTAGCGGGCTCTTTTGGATGCGGTCGTGTTGCAATGAATTATAGAAACGAGTGGCCGGCATTATCTGGAAACTATGTTACCTACAGTGCATCTTACGATAATTATTTTAAAAATATATCTGGAGGATTTGGTGTTTTGGCAACTCACGACCAACA
>JBILIM010000159.1:0-4909 GCA_044349985.1 Crocinitomicaceae bacterium | reverse complement strand
AAATAGGAATAAATCAATTGTATTAAAAAAAAGAGCCGATTGTAAACCGGCTCCCTAATTGAATTAACGTTTCAACTATGGCAATGCTACCAAATGAACTTTCTTAGTTGTTTTATTTCCATCATGATCTAATTCTACTTCCACTTGAACTTCCAAGTTGGTGGTATCGGTAACCGCATTTACCCAATGTTCATCAAAAGCATACGATATTTCGTGGGTTGTTGTATTGGCATTGAACAGTACTGTCTGATTTTCAGTGTTTAATAATGTTAAACGATAGCCATGCAATTCATCAGAACCTGTAATCGTGCCATGCATGTGGAGTTCTTCACCTAGCGCAATGGTATCATTTTCCATTGGCTCCATTAAATTAATCGTTGCTGTCACATCTTCTTCATGTTTATGGCAAGAAACAGCCAATAATCCAACTAATGCAATATATACTACTTTATTCTTTTTCATTTTTTGATTTTTTTGATTTAAGTAAATAGGTGCAACTGATTTCGGCACCAAAAAATTGTTTTGTTATCCCCGAATTCACATTTTGTAAAAATGGAATTTGCGAGCTAATTCCCAAAAGCCATTTGTATGTCATTACATTTAACGCAATTTTTCCGGAGAACGTATATCCAGAATTGTTAGATTCATTTAGGATTTGTCCGTTAATACTACTCCGTTTAAAATGGTTAAATTGAAATCCGAAAGCTGGAATGATGCGCATCAATTGCCATTTTTGATTTTTCAAAAATAGTGTAGAAAGTTGCAACACATTACCGTAACGGTAGCCATTAGGATTGGCAGATTTTATGGACCAACTCGCTTCATTTTGAAAGCTCCATCCTTTATTCCATCCTTTAGTGTAGTTCATCATCACCAAACCATCAAAGCCGCCCGTGCCGGGATAGAGGTTCATCAGCGAACTTTCATTGGATCCGTATTTCCCTAAAGGAAACTTGACTCCCAAAGCACCTGAAACAAAGTGCTTTGTTATTCCAGAAGTGTCTTTTTTATGGAATAAAATGACATTTCCCATAACCAATGGATCACCCAAACCCGATTTAAAATCGCTTCCAAGATCACGTAATTGCCATGCATACTGATAGGGAACCATCGCCATAACTTGCAATCTTTTTGTGATTTGCATTCTAAAATTCAAGTCGTTCCGAAAAATGATTTCCTGAGAATGACGAATTCCATTTAAATAACTTGCAAATACTTGTGTTTGGGTTTTCAAACCCATCATGTGGAAACTGGAAGAAGCAAACAAACCTATTGAGGCATTTCCACTTACCCCTCCACAAATGTCACAAGCATGCAGTCGGGACTTGCTTAACATAAGCAACCCTATAAGCAACATGTTTTTCATATAGTTCCATTTAATATTAGTAATCATAAGATGATTGACTAACAAGGGGGATGAAAAACAGAAACTAAATGTTCAAGAGATGTATTTTCTGAATAGAATATATTGAACTTTACCTTTTTCGAAAGACGAATCCATTCCCATTCTAAATTTTCTGTTGCAACAAAAAACTGTCCTTGAAGCGATTTAAAAAACTTGACGGAATTTTCACTTTGCGATTTTTTCATATCTAAATTCTCATCCGCCTTCTTCAATTGTTTGGCCAAATAACATTTTCCATTACATTTCAATTCAGGACGATTTTTGTTTTCACATTCCAAACGAATGATTTCTTTCTGATTGACATAGAAGTTCAATTGCCAAAAACACGAGTAAATCCACTTACTCATAAGTAAAACAAGAAACAGATAGGCAAAGACACGTTTCATACTTCAAAAGTATACATTTTAGATAAATATCCGATTGAGTTAAACCAAGTTAATATAGGGTTGTTTTTAACAAATAGAGTTTATTTAAAATAATACTTATTGTACTTTGTAATATAATTTAAATTAGTTTATTTTTACCGCACATTAAACATGCTATGATAAAAAATACATTTGGATTAATTTGTATGCTATTTCTTCACGTTCAACTGTGGAGCCAACAAATTGAAATCACGGGTTCTGTTGTTAATGAAAAATCAGAGCCGCTGCCTTTTGTTAGTGTGGTACTGAAAAACACACAACTAGGGACCTTAACCGGTAAAGATGGATCATTTTCTTTGACGCTTAAAGACACAACAAATGGCATTCTTCAGTTTTCATTTTCTGGATATGAAAAACAAGAGGTTGCATTGAAAGGAAGTCAAACCATTGACGTCGTTTTGAAAACTGATGTTACCGCTTTAGAGGAGGTTGTTGTTATTGGTTACGGCGAGGTGACTAGCAAAGAAGTAACTGGAGCAACAAGTAAAGTTAACGGTGAGGATATTGAAAAATTAAACCTATCCAGAATGGATCAAGCCTTGCAAGGGCAAGTTTCAGGGGTAACCATTTCAACAAACTCTGGATCTCCCGGAGGTTCTGCAAACATACGAATACGAGGTTTATCAACATTTGGCGATAATGATCCGCTGATTTTGGTTGATGGTGTAGTATACGACTCAGAAGGTTTGAATGCTTTAAATCCTTCGGATATCAAATCCATAAATGTATTGAAAGATGCAACCGCAGGAATTTATGGTGTTCGTGCTGCAAATGGGGTAATCCTCGTTGAAACTAAAAACGGTCGCCTCAACTCAAAACCAACTTTGGAATATCACGGTTATTTTGGAATGCAGCAAACATCCAGAAAATTGGATTTGCTAAATGCCTCAGAATATGCTGTTATCAAAAATGAAATGTTTGCATTTGGTGGACAAGAAATGCCATTCAACAACCCGAATTTGGGAGTTGGAACAAACTGGCAAGATTCTGTCTTTTCCATGGCACCTGTTCAAAATCATTCTTTAAGTTTGAGCGGCGGTATGGCCAATACTAAATATTCAATAGGACTTGGATTTCACAATCAAGATGGTATTGTTGGAGGAGATAAAGCAAACTTTTCTAGATACAATGCTAGGGTAAATATTGCGACCGATTTATCCACAAAAATGAAATTAAATTCTATCCTACTCTACTCAACAGATAACCGCAGCACACTCCCTGAAAATGGAATCGGATCTGTACTTTACAATACCATCAATGCTTTTCCAAACGAACCTATTCAAACGCCAGACGGCAACTATTCTTATTTGGAAGAGGTAAGTGACATTATCAATCCAATTGCACAAATTCAAAACCAATACAATTGGAGTCAAGCCAATAAATTTGTAGGTAAAGAAGAAATCGAATATACATTTAACGACCATTTTACTTTTACCAATCGGTTCAACTATAATTATGCTATAGTGAATTCGAAAGTGTTTTCTCCGCTCGTTTGGTATGGAGACGGGAAATATGCAAACACGGCCTTAAATGAAGATTTAGAATCTCCATTGGTAGAAATTGCCGATGGTGTATTCTTGGAACGCGGAGCCGCAGTTTATGAGGATAGAAGTACATACCTCGATTTAACTTACGAAAGCTTTGTGAATTACGATCAAACATTTGGGGAAGTTCATCGCGTTAAAGGTACTGCAGGTGTTTCTGTCTTTCAAAGAAGCGGCGAATCGTTAAATGGAGTTGCCTACAACATTCCAAACAACTCCATTGATTATGCTGATATTTCAGCGAATACTGCCGAGGGAGGTTTTCTAAACAATGTTGGATCTTGGGAGTTTAAAGAACGTTTGCTTTCAGCATTCCTAAGAGCAGAGTACAACTACGATAGAAAATACCTTATTTCATTGATTGTGCGCCGTGACGGATCTAGCAAGTTTGGTGAAAACAATCGTTACGGTTTCTTCCCTACCTTCTCAGGTGCATGGTTGGTTTCAGATGAAAAATTCTACAATATTAAGTTTATCGATTACATGAAATTGCGTTTGAGCTACGGTATTTCAGGTAACGACCAGATTCCAAATTTTGCTTACCGAGCTCTTCTAAACGGTGAAGGTGTTTATGTTTTTGACGATATCATCACACAGGGTGTTGCAATTGGAAGACCTAGCAACCCAGATCTCAGATGGGAAACCACCCGTCAATTCAATGCCGGTATTGACATGACTTTATGGAACAGATTAGATATCACGTCAAATTATTTTATTAAAAACACCTTTGATTTATTGTTTCAACCAGAGGTAACTGCATTACTTGGATCCTATGGACCTGGAGGTTATCCTCCAATCATTAACGCAGGTGATGTTTCCAATAAAGGAATTGAATTGGAAATGGGTTATGAAACCAATAGCGAAAAGGATTTAAGAGCAAGTTTAAATTTCAATTTCACGACCATCACCAATAAAGTGAAAAGCGTTCCGGCGGGAGTTGATTATATCCCTGGTGCTGCCTTTGGCGTTGGAGGAGATATCGCAACACGCTTTGAAGAAGGGTACGAAATTGGGTATTTCTTCGGTTACGAAACAGCTGGTGTGTATCAGACTCAAGAGGAAATTGACAATGCAGCTGTTGTTCAAGAAGGAGCGCAGCCTGGTGATTTGATATTCGTAGATCAAAATGGTGACGGAGAAATTAGTTTTGGTGATGACAGCGATAAAACTTATTTAGGATCGCCAATTCCTGATTTCACAATGGGCTTTTCATTTACATTGAATTACAAAATTTTTGATTTTGGAGCAACAATATATTCTTCAATCGGACAGGAAATTATAAGAAACTACGAGCGTCTTCAACCTTACGCTAATCAATTGGCCTATGTTATCGACCGTTGGACCGGACCAGGTTCTACCAACGAGCACCCAAGACTCACGACAGGCCCAACCCGAAACAATTTATTTTCATCCTATTATGTAGAGGATGGATCCTTCGTAAGACTCAGAAATGTGCAATTGGGAATCACATTACCAAGCAGATGGACCAAAAAAGCAAAAATTCAGTCGTTACGTGTGTATGTTGTCGCTAATAA
>JBILIM010000374.1:0-2602 GCA_044349985.1 Crocinitomicaceae bacterium | reverse complement strand
AGCCAACACACAAATGTCGTCGACTGATGCTTCTAATGCTTCAAATACTTTCTTTTTAATTTCCAGATCCTCCACTATAGCTTCAATAACTAAAGAGGCGGGTGATAACGTATTATAATCTTGGCTGTACGTTATTCTTTGAAGAACTGACGTACATTCTTCTTGGTTTAAGTTGCCCTTTTCTACAAGTCGATTTAAGACGTTCTCGTGTTGTTGTTTTGCTTTTTCGAGAACAGTGGAGTTCAAATCAATTAAAATGACTTGATCTCCATTTTGAGCGACAACTTGAGCAATTCCTGCTCCCATTGTACCGGCACCAATTACACCTACTACCATGATTTTCTTTTATTTTCCTATAAAATTTGGTTTTCTTTTCTCAAGAAATGCGTTTACACCTTCTCTAAAGTCGTACGTTTCACCTGATTCTGTTTGTAATTCCTCCTCCAGATCCAATTGACGTGACAAATTATTGGTCCATGATTCATTAACTGCCTTTTTAGTAAGACCCAAGCCTCTTGTTGGCATGGATGCCAAAGATTCGGCAAGTGTTTTATAGGCATCATCAAAGGCATCATCTTCAACAACTTTGTAAATCATATTCATTTGTTCCGCTTGATCAGCCGACAATTTTTCACCGGTCATCATTAAACCCAATGCTTTTTGAAAACCAATAATTCTAGGTAAAAAGAACGTTCCTCCGGAATCTGGAATCAATCCAATCTTTGAAAATGCCTGAATAAAACTCGCACTTTTCTTTGCTATGGTTAAATCACAAGCAAGTGCAATGTTTGCCCCCGCACCTGCGGCAACACCATTTACAGCTGCAATGATTGGTTTTTCAATGTTTCGAATACGCAGAATTATGGGATTGTAATGCTCTTTTACGATGGTTCTCAATTCAGGGCCTTCTGGATCCACAGCCTCACCTAAATCCTGACCCGCACAAAAAGCTTTTCCTTCACCTGTAATTACAATGGCGCGAACCTCATCATTAAATTCACATTCATCCAACTGTTTCTGTAATTCCATCGCCATGGCACGATTGAACGAGTTAAATACTTCTGGTCTGTTTAGTTTTAAAATACAAACCCCATTTTCTATTGATTTAATAATTTCCATTACTTCAAATTGATTTACAAAAGTACCTAATCTGTGAATTATTTCAGCATTTCATTTTTAATCATCTGCACAACCTTTTGATCAATTGGAAAAGTGAATTCATCTGTATTCAACGCTTCAATTTGTATCCATCGGTGTTTCTCTCCTTCCTCTTTATGCGGCACCTCGTGATTGCCCATTTTTATTCTTTCCAATTCTGAAGTTGATACTATATAGTAAAAACTAATCAATTGATGATTGTCATTAAAGGCAGAAAGTTGTAAAAATTCGTTGACATAGTAAAGCTTTTCTACCTGAATTGAAACATCCATTTCCTCAATAAATTCACGTATCAAAGCATCTTGTATTCCCTCGCCGAACTCAATTCCACCACCTGGAAATTTGGTAAATGAAAACCCATTTCTGCATTCGTCCGAAACGAGAATTTGATTGTTGTTTATTAACAAACCGTAAACCCTCAAATTAAAAGCCTTCACTTTTCTAGAATTGTTCGAATATCCGGTTTAAAATACAATTCTGACTTCAATACCTTTCCATCTTCCCGGTAAATAGGGTTGCCATCCTTATCTAACTTACTCATATTTGAACGTTGAATTTCTTGGAAAACTTCAACAATTTTATCTTGCAAGCCATGTTTTAAAATTGTTCCACATAAAATATAAAGTTGATCTCCAAGCGCATCAGCAACTTCAATAATGTCGCCTTTTTGAGCGGCCTCAAGATACTCTTCATTTTCTTCACGCATCAACTTATAGCGAAGCATGATTTCTTCTTGGGTCAACTCAACTGTTGGTTGATAGTTATTTTCAATTTTAAACGCATTGTGAAAGGTTTCTACTGCAGCAATAGTTTCTTTTAAAGTCATTTGTTTTTTATTCAAAGTTATTTTGAAATGTGTATTTTAATTAACAGCAATTGCAAAAGAAATGAGCAATTATTAACAACTAGCTAGACCGAAGAACATCAAGTTGCTGCCAAAAATCAGGATAACTCTTGTTTACCACATTAGCATTTTCAATTGCTATTGGTTCCTCACCACACATCCCAAATATCGCCATGGCCATGGCCATTCTATGGTCAGCATGACTGCTAACTTCTCCACCTTTGTATTTTGAGCCTCCTACTATGCGCAGTGTATTTTCAATTATTGAAATATCAACACCCAATTTACTGAGTTCAATTACCAATGCTTCAGCCCTATTGCTTTCTTTGTTAAACAAGCGGTTTACTCCATGAAGTACCGATACACCTTCAATTCGAGCTGCCAAAACTGCCAAAGCAGGAAAAAGGTCAGGGGCATTCGACAAATCTGCATCAAACGCTTTTCCTTCTCCAGAAACATTTATATTCGAGTCATTGATTTGCAATTGATATCCTGCAGTAAGTAAAACATCAATAATTTTCTTGTCCGCCTGCTTACTTTTCATTTGAAGTCCACATATAGAAATTTCCATCCCAAGTGCTGCAGCAACCAACCAATAAC
>JBILIM010000005.1:0-18245 GCA_044349985.1 Crocinitomicaceae bacterium | reverse complement strand
GCCATAAAATATTGTGAATTAGATCCAAAAATTAACATCAAAACATCCAACAGTAACAACGGATTTTCAATAGAAATTTCAGACAACGGTATTGGAATAAAAAGAGAGGATGTAAAAATGATTTTTGATAAATTTTATCGGGTTCCGACAGGAAATTTGCACAACGTTAAAGGATTTGGTTTAGGCCTTTTTTACGTTAAATTAATTGTTGACGAACACCTTGGTAAGATTGACGTTAAGAGTAAACCAGGAGAAGGAACTACTTTTACCATTTGGTTACCAGCCTAAATTAAAGTTATTTCTCTTTTTTCAAAAATGCCATAGGTTGTGGATAGAGACCATCTCTGGAAATTTTCTTCCCTTTTTTAAAAACCATTATTCGTTCTGTTGCCAATTGATTTGGAATCTCACAATCCAGAAGAAAATAGTTATTGGCTTCAAACAATACGTTATACGTTCCCTGATATGCCTTCTTCCCGATTTCAAAATTGATCTCTTTCGCTTTTATGACAATTTTTATAGAAGTGGCAGCGACATCAATTTGACCGTCTTCAGCATCAAACGAATACGAAGGAATTTCGCCAATATAAGAACCAAAATACTTTTTTTTAAGTGATGTGGTACTTTGGGAAAATCCAAAATTACTCGCCATCAAAAAAAGAAATAGAGCTGTTCTCATCTCCTCAAAAATAAATCAAATTTTGAATATTTCAATTAATAAAAACCCATAAGGCTTTAAGCAGCGATTAATTTGTAAATTCGTTGTTACTATGTACTTTGTACAACTTGGAGGTAAATACAAATGGCATATTTTGCTTTTGGCATCGGCTTTAGTTGCCTTTTGGCCATTGAGCACCTTTCAATATATTCCAAAATGGGATAATATCGATTGTTACCTACCCTACCGTTATTTTGTGAATTGGTCCTATCAAAATGGGGAATGGCCTCTTTGGAATCCGTTTCAACATTTTGGTTATCCTGCTTATTCTGATATGCAAAACGGCATGTATAATCCTATTGTTTGGATTATTCATCTTTTCGGGAATTACGACGCCTCTTCTCTTACTGTAGAGCTACTTTTTTATTATTTAATAGGAATTCTTGGCGCGTACAAACTTGCTTCTCTATTCGTAAATGAAAACGCTTCCAAATTACTCATCGCATTGTCATTTGGACTTTCCGGCTTCATGATAAGCACCTCGCAAATCATGATCTTTATAGCCGGAGCTGCATTTTTACCGCATATTTTATTTCATTTTCATCAATTGCTTTTTGATCACAACTTGAAAAATTACTTGTGGTTTGCCATCTATGTCGTCTTACACACTACTTCTGCAAGTCCAGCATTTACTATTGTATTGATTTATGTTTTATCAATTCTTTTCGTGGTATTTCTTGTAAAAAGGAACGAATTTTCGAACGCAGCCTTCTTTCGTAAAAATGGATTAAAACTTATAGTAATTGGTGCACTTATCGTAGGAATGCTTTTACCTTTCATCGTAGCACTTTACGAGTTTTTACCATATTTTCATCGTGCCGAGAAATTACCCTATTCAAATTTTCTTCTTGAAAATCCTTTTGATTACCAAGAATACCTTTCCTTTTTATTTCCTTACACAACGCTTGGCAACACTAATTTCTTTGGAAACACAGATCTTACTATGAGGAGCGCTTATATTGGTTTTTTCCCTTTTTTGTGCTTTCTATTGAGTCTAAGATATATTAATGAAAAATACATTAAATGGCTTTGGTTTTCCTTAATAATATTCCTTTTAATAGCGGCTGGAGGAACAACACCTTTTTACAAATTGGTATATGAACTCCCTGGTTTTGGGTTGTTTAGGCACCCTTCAATTTTTCGAGTTTACATAGTATTAATTATTACCATACTGGCTGGAATAGGTTTTGAAAGATGGAATACATTATCACATCCAATACTAGTGAAACGAACACTTTGGTTCATTTGTAGCATACTTACGCTCATTACATTGGTAAGCTTTGCAAAAAGCTATCCAGAAGAATTATCCCGCTTTTTCGATGTATTCAACCCTAACATCCATTTTCCAAGTTTGTCAATGCGGACATTTTTGTTTTACAATGCACTGTTCCTTTTGCTTTTGACAATTATTGCACTTTTAGCCTATCAAAAAGTGAAACATTTCAAAGCACTGGTATTGGTCCTGTTATTTTTAGATATATTTACATACAGCCAAGTTAGTTCATCATATACCATCCATTATCCAATAAAAAACCAAACCTACGAAAGCTATTTTAACAAACTTCCGAATGATGCCAATCAAACCTTAAATACGCTCCCATATAAAAACCTCATCGAAAATTATGAGCCTAAATTGGAAGGATTATGGAGAAATACTTCAACCTTTCATAAAAAAATAAGTTTTGACGGTCACAATCAAACGCAGTTTTCGAAATTCAATCAAATCGAAAAAAATGGAAACATTGCATTTGCGAAGGAGAACCCTTTATTTTACGAGCTTTCTGCGATACAAGATTCATTGATACCAAAAGCCAATACAGCTTGGAATGTCAAAAAAGAAAAATTAAAAATAAATCCAGATACAACCTTAATTCAATCGGCTCAAGTTGGATTCAATAGTTTTTCAGTCCGGGTAAAAAATGAAAGTACTGAAACAGATTGGGTAGTGTTGAACCAGAATTTTCACCACTTATGGACAGCGAAATTAAACGGTAAAAAAATACCTATCTATCTCATCAATGAAGCATTCATGGGAATTGAAATCCCGAGTAAAACATCAGGAGAATTGGCATTTACGTTTAATTCGCCATCATTGAAGTATGCTGTTTTAATTGCAGTTCTTTGTTATTCAATCGTACTATCCGGATTGGGGTACCTCAACTTCAGAAAACAAAAATTTACGTAAACGGTTAATAAATCGGCAGCTTTTCTTTATAACTTACTTTCGACAGCGCATGTTTTTTGACTAAATTCGAAATGGAAAATTTCAACAATCTAATGCGACAATATCACGATCTTCTCAGTCATATTTTAAACAACGGCGCGGTAAAAAATGACAGAACCGGCACAGGTACGAAAAGCGTATTTGGTTATCAGATGCGATTCAATCTTGAAGAAGGCTTCCCTTTGGTAACGACAAAGAAACTGCATTTAAGATCAATTATTGTTGAGTTGTTGTGGTTTCTGAGAGGAGACACCAACATTAAATTCTTAAAAGACAATAACGTATCGATTTGGGATGAGTGGGCAGACGAAAATGGCGATTTAGGACCGGTATATGGTCATCAATGGAGGAGTTGGCCTGCACATGACGGAACAACAATTGATCAAATTTCGAATTTGATTTCTCAAATCAGAAACAATCCTAATTCGAGAAGATTAATCGTCTCTGCTTGGAATGTTGCCGATGTCGATCAGATGGCTTTACCTCCATGTCATGCCTTTTTTCAATTCTATGTGAATAATGGAAAATTAAGTTGCCAACTGTACCAAAGAAGTGCTGATACCTTTCTAGGAGTGCCTTTCAATATAGCTTCGTATGCCTTATTGACCATGATGATTGCTCAAGTGTGTGATTTAAAGCCTGGTGAATTCATTCATACATTCGGAGATGCGCACTTATACCTAAATCATATCGAACAAACACAACTGCAATTGTCTCGAGAACAAAGACCACTTCCACAAATGAACATAAATCCTGAAGTGAAGGATATCTTTGCCTTTCAATTGGAAGATTTTGAACTGTTGAATTACGACCCGCACCCACACATTAAAGCAGAAGTTGCAGTTTAAATGACCAAATGATGAACGTTTCGCTTATTGTTGCAATGGATCCCCATTTTGGGATTGGAAAAAATAATGATCTGCTTTGGCATCTGCCTGACGACATGAAATTTTTTAAGGATACCACCCTTGGACATGTCGTAATTATGGGACGTAAAAATTGGGATTCTATTCCAGAACGATTCCGGCCGTTGAGCAATAGGCAGAATGTTGTGCTTTCACGAAATGAAAATTTTTCATTGGAAGACGCCGCTGTTTACAATTCTTTGGAAACCTGTCTTCAAGCATTGGCTAATAAAGAAAATACATCAAAAATATTTATCATCGGAGGAGGAGAAATCTACAAAAAAGCATTAGATCTTGGTGTAGTGAATGAAATGTACATCACGCATGTCGAGAACGATTATGAGGCAGATACTTTTTTCCCAAAATTCGATTTGGAATCATGGAATAAGAATCTTATACTCAGTCATCCAAAGGATGAAAAACACGAATCTGGTTTTGTAATTTATCATTACCAAAGAAAAATCAATTAAAAGAGCACTGACCAATGATTTTGTGTATCGCTGAAAAACCTTCGGTAGCCAAAGATATCGCTGAAATTCTTGGTGCTAAAAGCCGTAAAGATGGCTATTGGGAAGGAAATGGATATTGGGTCAGCTGGACTTTTGGGCACTTGTGTACGCTCAAGGAACCACATGATTACAAGGAAAATTGGAAATTTTGGAAATTAGAAGATTTACCGATCATACCACAAAGTTTTGGAATTAAAGTGGTAGATGACCCAGGCATACAAAAACAATTTTCGCGTATCGCACAACTTGTGAGTGACTGCGAAATGGTCATTAATTGTGGTGATGCCGGACAAGAGGGGGAATTGATTCAGCGCTGGGTGCTGTTGAAAGCCAAATGTCAAAAACCAATTAAGAGACTTTGGATATCCTCATTGACAGAAGAAGCCATTCAAGAAGGATTCAAGAGCTTAAAAGATGCCCAAGATTATGACAATTTGTATGCAGCAGGTTCTTCTCGTGCGATTGGCGATTGGCTTTTAGGAATTAATGCAACAAGGGCGTTTACCGTAAAGTATGGACAAAAGAAAATAACCTTATCCATCGGGAGAGTGCAAACTCCTACCCTTGCCATGATCGTTCAGCGACAAAAAGAAATTAACGCCTTCATTAGCAATGAATATTGGGAATTAAAAACCATTTATAGAGAAACAGAGTTTTTATGTCAAATTGATCGTTTAAATTCTGAAGTAAAGGCGCAAAAAGGCGTTGAATACCTCAAGACCCATCCTTTTGAAGTAACCTCTTTTGAACAAAAAGAGGGAAAAGAAGGCAATCCAAGACTTTTTGACCTTACCGGATTGCAAGTTGAAGCCAATAGAAAAATTGGATTCTCTGCTGATGAGACCCTAAAATTGGTTCAAAGCCTTTATGAAAAAAAGCTGGTTACTTATCCTAGGGTCGATACCACCTACCTTTCTGAAGATTTATATCCCAAAATTCCTAATATACTTAGAGGATTAAAATACTATTCGAAATTAACTGCTCCACTTTTGGAAAAAAGTATTCCAAAATCAAAAGCTGTTTTCGATGATAAAAAGGTAACCGATCACCATGCCATTATTCCAACTGGTATCGTTCCATCAGGCATAACGCCTCAAGAAAATCAAATTTACGATTTGATTGCCAAGCGATTTATCGCAGTTTTTTATCCGGAATGTAAAATTGCAACGACGACGGTTCTGGCGAAAGTGGATAAATTGGAATTTAAAGCAACAGGTAAGCAAATCCTTGAGCCTGGATGGAGAATCGTATACGCGAATGATAAAAACATTGAAAATCCGAGTGAAACGAAAAAAGAGGAAGATCGCGTTTTACCTGTTTTTGAGGAAGGGGAAACGGGTCCGCATGAACCTTTCTTCCATAAAGGAAAAACATCAGCACCAAAGCCATACACAGAAGCTACTTTATTGCGGGCAATGGAAACTGCAGGCAAACAGGTTGAAGATGATGAAATGCGTGAAATGATGAAAGACAACGGTATTGGAAGACCATCTACACGCGCGAACATTATTGAAACTTTATTCAGAAGGAAATATATTGAAAAAGTTAAGAAAAACATCTACGCCACGCAAACGGGGATCGATCTGATTGACACCATAGACAGTGAATTGCTGAAAAGTCCAGAGTTAACCGGTCAATGGGAAAAAAAATTGCGCTTGATTGAAAAAGGAGACTACCTTCCCGAACAATTTAAACACGAACTTTTTACCATGGTTAGGGAAGTTACAGACGGGGTAATCTTTTCAAACCAAAAACGCATTGATGTAAATACGGTTAGCGCATTACCGAAAAAAGTGCCTACAGAAAAACAAATTAAACCGAAAAAAGAAGCAATTGACATCACGACAATGGCTTGTCCTAAATGTAAAAACGCTCCAATTATTGTCGGTAAAAGTGCAATTGGATGCACGAATTATGCTGTTTGCGGATTTAAAATTCCATTCCATTTAATGGGTAAAAAGTTAACGGATAACCAACTCAAAGATCTGATTTCCAAAAGAAAAACAACTACCATAAAAGGTTTAATCAACCCGGGAACAAATGAGACCATTCAAGGCCGATTAATTCTGGACGCTAGCTGGAATGTAGCACTCGAGAAGATTTAATTTATTAATCCGCTTCAGGCTTTCTGTAAAAATGCCACGCCTTTAATTCCTTTGGTCCTTTTTTGGTTTCAAAAAGTGTTGGAAACGTTATTTTTTTACCTTCATCATTAATGGAATAACACACTAGATGAAGATGTGCCATTGTTGAATTTCCAGTACTTCCTGCATACCCAATCAATTGACTTTTGGACACCGAATCTCCACGTTCAACAAGCACACCACTTTTCTGCATGTGCATATATTTTGAGTAAGTGCCATCACTATGTTGAAGGATGAGATAATTCGCCTTATACGATTTTATACCTTTCCAAAAATTTCGATCCTCGTCTTCCTTTAAGTCAATAACAACGCCTTCCCTTGCGGCAAAAATTGACGTCCCTTTTCGCAATCGAAAATCAAGAGCGTGTTCATTTTGATGCGAATACTTTCCGAAATAACCCTGTGTAACTAAACGGGACTTTCCTTCTTCAAAAGGAAGTGCACAAATTACCTTTTCAGATTCCAGTGCATTGGTTTGTCCCAACAAACTGGAGATTGAAAGCATAAGAGATATCGACAAAATCGCTCGCACAATTCGAATTTACACAAACCTATTTGAAAAAAGAAGGAAAGGCTAGAAGCCTTGTACACCGTTAACAGTTGTATATTTCAATACGTTCTTTTTTTCCGGATGAATTCTAGCAAAAGCAGATTGAACCGCCAGTGTTCCTTCATGAAAACCGCACAAAATCAACTTAAGTTTATTCTCATACGTATTTACATCACCAATCGCATAAATCCCTGGTACCGATGTGGAATAGTCCAAGGTGTCCACTTTAATGGCATTTTTTTCAATTTCCAATCCCCAATCAGCGATTGGACCTAAACTAGGCTTTAACCCAAAGAGGGGAATAAAATGATCCGTTTCATGAACCATTTCACCGTTCGTTTGATGCGTAATGACAACACTTTGAACATGATCTGAACCGTTCAAACCAGTGACTTCTGCTTCCGTAACCAATTTGATTTCACCTTTCTCGGATAAGTCAATGACCTTTTGCACCGAATCAAGGTGACCTCTGAATGAACTACTTCTGTGAACCAAAACGACTTCACTAGCGATTTTATTTTCAGCCAAAAATATCGACCAATCCAGAGCCGAATCGCCTCCTCCAGCAATAACAACGCGTTTATTTGTATAAAATTCAGGGTCTTTTATGATGTATTCCACACCCTTATCTTCAAAGCTTTCAATGTTGGAAATAGGTGGTTTTCTTGGTTCAAAAACACCTAATCCACCAGCAATCATGACTATTGGAGCGAAATGCTTAGTTCCTTTAACCGTAGTAACAATAAACTTTCCTTCTTCTGTTTTTTCTATGGTCTTGGCTGCTTCGCCTAAAGTAAAACCAGGTTTAAAAGGCGCAGCCTGTTCCATTAAATTGTCAATAAGTTCCCCAGCTAAAATACTTGGAAACCCAGGAATATCATAAATTGGTTTCTTCGGATAAATTTCGGAACACTGTCCTCCGGGTTGCGGAAGTGAATCTATCAAATGGCATTTCAATTTCAATAATCCAGCTTCAAAAACGGTAAAAAGTCCAACTGGACCTGCTCCAATGATAATAATATCTGTTTCAATCATTAATTCGGTGGTAAAAACTTGACAAAGTTAGTTAATCCATGCTTAACAAAAAAGAAAGGATATTGTTTTGTGTTTACAAGCCTTAAATGCAAGGCTAATCAATAAATTGTTTTGCGAATTCCCATAAAACCACACCTGCACAAACCGAAACATTCAAACTGTGTTTGGTTCCAAATTGTGGAACCTCAATAACACAATCACACAAATCTACCGCATCTTGATTCACGCCGTCAACTTCATTACCAAATATCAAAGCTATTTTTGAGTACGCTATTTGATTGATGTGATTGAGAAAAACGGTTTTTTCGGTTTGCTCAATAGCCCCCACTAAAGTTCCATCTTGCTTCAACTCGTTAACCAATTCCACCAATGAATCTCTGTACTCCCAATTTACTGTTTGAGTCGCGCCAAGCGCAGTCTTTTGAATTTCCCGATGCGGGGGTACAGCCGTTATTCCGCACAAATAAATTTTCTCAATGTTAAAAGCGTCTGCTGTCCTGAAAAAAGAACCTATGTTGTTTAAACTGCGGATGTCGTCAAGGATGACAATTATGGGAAACTTCTTTTGCGATGAATAATCTTCCTCGGTAACACGATTCAATTCCCAAAGTTTAAGTTTTTTATTCATTTTGTTGAAAAGAAGGACTGTCAAATTTTGGAACGCAAGGCTCTAGGGTTGTAAATTTACGAAGCAAAAATTATAAACCCTATATATTGTCGAAAGTTAAGGAAGAAAAAGGTGTTACTGAAACCCCTTTGATGAAGCAGTACAATCAAATCAAAGCAAGACATCCTGAAGCCTTGCTGCTGTTTCGTGTTGGTGATTTTTACGAAACTTTCGGTGAGGATGCCATTAAAGCCTCTCAAATATTGGGTATTATATTAACCAAAAGGGGCGCAGGTTCAAGTTCAGAAATTGAATTGGCTGGATTTCCGCATCATTCTATCGACAATTATCTACCTAAGCTTGTGAGAGCCGGACAAAGGGTAGCCATATGCGACCAATTGGAGGATCCAAAGCTGACAAAAACAATTGTGAAAAGAGGCGTTACGGAGCTTGTAACACCTGGTGTTGCTTTAAACGATCAAGTTTTAGATCAAAAGAAAAATAATTTTTTGTGCGCACTTCACTTGGATAAAGAACTTCATGGCATCGCGTTTCTTGACATTTCCACTGGAGAATTCTTGATATCACAGGGCAATCAAAATCAGATTGAAAAACTCATCCAAAGTTATAACCCGGCTGAAATTATTTACCAAAAAAATAAGCAACAGCAATTCAAAGAAATCTTTGGCGATCAATTTCACAACTTCAGATTGGATGATTGGGTATTTACTTACGATTTTGCAAGCGAAACACTAAACAGGCATTTCGAAACCAATTCCATGAAGGGTTTTGGTGTTGAATCCTTCACACAAGGTCTCATTGCCGCAGGTAGTGCACTGCATTATTTATCAGAGAATCAGCAAAATAGAATCGGACACATCACCCAATTGTCAAGAATCGAAGAGGATAGGTACGTTTGGCTGGACCGTTTTACCATTCGAAATTTGGAATTGGTCAACTCTCAGCACGAAAATGCAACAACCCTATCGGACATTCTTGATGCTTCACTTACCCCAATGGGAAGCCGTCTAATGAAAAGGTGGATTTTGATGCCTTTGAAAGATGAAAAACCGATACAAAAAAGACTGGAGGCTGTTCGTTATCTGAAAGAAATTGAAAACTTTGAAGTTGGCGAAAGACTGAAAAAAATAGGCGACTTGGAACGTTTAATTTCCAAAGTTGCTGTTGGCAAGGTAAATCCAAAGGAGGTTATTCAGCTGAAAAGAACATTGGAACAAATTGACCCCATCAAAAACCTTCTAAAAACGAATAAAAAGAACTACATCAGCGATTTGATCACTTTACTCAATCCATGCGATAAACTCATTTCGAAAATTACAGCAACACTCGAAGATGAGCCAGCCATTCAAATTGGGAAAGGTAACATCATAAGAAATGGGGTGCACAACGAACTGGATGAACTTCGATCAATAGCCACTTCAGGTAAAGATTTTTTGGAAAAACTCCAAAATGATGAGGCGGAAAAAACGGGGATTCCTAGCCTTAAAGTTGCATTCAACAATGTTTTTGGATATTACATTGAAGTACGAAACACCCATAAAGATAAAGTCCCCCAAGAATGGATTCGTAAACAAACTTTAGTCAATGCGGAACGATACATTACTGAAGAATTGAAAGTATATGAGTCCAAAATTCTTGGTGCAGAAGAACGCATTGCGGCCATTGAAAGTCAAATTTTCCAGGAATTAATAGTCGAAATGTCAGACTTTATCGTTCCGATTCAAAAAAATGCGCAATTAATTGCACAATTGGATTGTTTGATGTCATTCGCCGTTATTGCTGAACGAAACCAATACAACGAACCGATCATCAATAACAGCCATACCATTAGAATCAAAAAAGGCAGGCATCCCGTCATTGAACATCAATTAAAAGCAGGTGATTCCTATATCAGTAATGATGTGTATTTGGATAATTCGCATCAGCAAATCATGATGATCACCGGTCCGAATATGAGTGGTAAAAGTGCCATCTTAAGGCAAACGGCATTGATCTGTTTGATGGCTCAAATGGGTTCATTCGTTCCAGCTGAAGCCGCAGACATTGGTATTGTGGATAAGGTATTTACCCGTGTTGGTGCAACAGATAATATTTCATCAGGAGAATCCACTTTTATGGTGGAAATGAATGAAACGGCGAGTATTCTGAATAATTTATCTGACAGAAGTCTTATTTTACTTGATGAAATTGGTAGGGGAACGAGTACTTACGATGGGATTTCAATAGCTTGGGCAATCGCTGAATATTTACACGAGCACCCTAAATTCAAGGCAAAAACATTGTTTGCAACACATTACCACGAATTGAATGAAATGACAAAATCCTTTGGTAGGATTAAGAATTTCAATGTGTCCGTTCGGGAAATGGGATCAAAAATTTTATTTCTCCGAAAACTGGAAGAAGGTGGAAGCGAACATTCTTTTGGAATTCACGTTGCGAAATTGGCCGGTATGCCCGGACAAGTTTTACAGCGTGCAGAAGGTATCCTGAAGCAACTCGAAGCCGCACATATCAAAGGTGAGGCATCTGGAAAAAGTGCTAAAGTCAAAAAGAAAAATGATTTAGATAATGTACAGTTGAGTTTCTTTCAATTGGACGACCCGGTACTTCTGAATATTCGCGAGCAACTTGAAGCCATTGATATCAATGCCCTTACCCCAGTTGAAGCACTCATGAAGTTGAATGAAATTAAAAAGTTGAGCGGGATTTAATCCTTAAGTTCTCAATTCGGATTCAATTTTATTTCACATTATCTGGAATATTCTGTAGAAAAGTAAAATCGTGCTGATTTATTTTGCCAAAGCGCTGAGTTTTTTTGTTTGACAATTTGCACTTTTAGAAATACTTTTTAACTTTGTCGCCCGCTAGATTCTAAATTCAGAATTTTCGGTTCTCCAAAAGAGGAGAAAAAACTTGAAATAATTTTATAAGCGAGAATAGCTCAGTTGGTAGAGCACGACCTTGCCAAGGTCGGGGTCGCGGGTTCGAATCCCGTTTCTCGCTCGCCAAACCACAAAAGTTCGAAAGAACGATTGTAGCCCGACAGTCCAGTCGGGAGTTGCTCGGATGGTGGAATTGGTAGACACGCCGGACTTAAAATCCTGTGCCTGTATGGGCGTGCGGGTTCAAGTCCCGCTCCGAGTACAAAAATCAGAGTGCGTGTGAGTGCGAGAGCGGCAACACGAACTCTGATTTTTTCTTCACACTCACACCCCAACTCGCACTTTAATCTTTTTGAATTAATAACGACACAACCTCTTTCGTGTAATATTCGAAAATCAGTCTAGATAGGTTGGGAGAGTGTCAGTGTGAGAGCGAGAGCGGCAACACGTACTCTGATTTTTTCTTCACTCTCACACCCCAACTCACACATCTTTTATCAACTCATGCGAGAGCGGGTACACGACCTCTGGTTTTTCTCTTCGCTCTCAAACTTCAACTCGCTCTATCTTCGCTCTCACACTGTCACTGTCATTACTCCCACGCTCCAACTCGCACTTATAATTTTTGGTCGGTTCCCTTTTTTTTTATATCTTAATTGATACCTAAACTTTACCTGATGTTCGATTTCGAAAAACTGGATATTTATAAAAAAGCTAAAGGGTTCAATGCTAAAATCAGAATATTTATAAAATCAAATAAACTTGACCCTACTACAAAAGACCAACTTCGAAGAGCGTCGTTTAGCATTGTTTTGAACATTGCAGAAGGTACCGGTAGATTTTCAAAAGCAGATAGAAGGAACTTTTATGTCATTTCAAGAAGTTCCATTTTTGAGTGTATTGCAATACTTGATGTACTGAAAGATGAAGAGGTTTTGGAGGAAAACCAATACCAAGGTTTTTACCACGATGGTGAAGAAATTTCAAAAATGCTATTTGCGATGATTAAAAACCTGTATTGACCTGGTTGGACAATCCAATCATTTTTATACTAATATATCTGTTAATTATTTGATTTTCAGTGTTTTTTGTTTTTACAACCTAAAATTACCCCACAATTTACCCCACAATTTACCCCAGATTTAATTAAATTCTTAAACTAACTTTTCTTTAATGCGCGTAGAGCTAGAAACAAACGCCCCATTTGAGAAAGCGGCAACACGAACTCTGTTTTTTTTTCTTCGTTTTCTTTAACTTCGTTACTGCTTTTCGATCGGTGTTTGATCCCTCCTACGTAGTTCTACTTAAAACCACTACGCAAGTGCATTTAATTTGATTTGATATATCGAAAAAACAGGTGATTTGATGCGAAAAACGCCGTTTGTTTGTAGTGTGAAACACATAAACATACAGACCATGAAAACAATTACATTTTTCTCGACAGTTTTAAGCGCACTTTTTTTCTACAACTTTTCATTTGCTTCAGCTTTAAAAGTTGAAATTCAAAAATCAGACATTACGTGTTTCGGCCAAAAAAATGGCAAAGCAATCGCGAACATTAGCGGCGGTGAAGCGCCGTATCAATTGCAATGGAACAACGGAGCAACTGCTTCCGAATTGATAGATCTTGGAAAAGGAACGTATTCTTTAAAGGTAACCGACGCTAAAGGCAGTGTTGTATCCGAAACGATAGAAATCAAAATGCCAGAACCCATTTCGGTAACATTCAATGCGAAATCCTTGTTGTTTTCCGAGGCGCTTCAAGCAAATTTAAACATCAACGTAAAAGGGGGGACACCTGCTCTTGATGGCGAAGCCTATACATTGAACATTGAGGACAACACTAGCATGCTGCAAACAGCAGCGCTTGAAAGTGGATTGTATAAATTAGCTGTAACAGACGGAAATGGATGCAAACTTGCTTTCAAAACAAACTTGGCTGTTCAGGAAATGGGGGAAAGTCAAATTTCGTTAAACAATACAAGCAACGGATTTGGGGTGATTGAAATTACATTGAAACCGAATGACGTTTCGGTAAATCATATGACAGCATTAAATCACGACATGAAATAATGGCCTGCTTAGGCAAACTCAGGAAATAAATTCAAAATACCTTGTTCATTGGCATCGCAAATTCCCCTTTCCGTAATCAGCTTGGTAACCAAATGGGAAGGGGTTACATCAAAACCATAATTTGAAGCATTGGTTGTTTCCGGACAAATTAAAACGGATTCCAACTTTCCTTCGGTATTTTTACCAAAGATGTATTTAACTTCATCCTGATTTCTTTCTTCAATTGGAATCTCCCTTAAACCGTCTCTGATTGACATGTCTAATGTTGTTGATGGCAAAGCAACATAAAAAGGAATGCCATTATCTTTTGCCGCAAGTGCTTTCAAATACGTACCTATCTTATTCGCTACATCACCATTTCTCGTTGTGCGGTCCGTTCCAACGATTACCATGTCAACCATTCCATGCTGCATCAAGTGCCCTCCGGCATTATCTACAATTAATGTATGCGGAACATTATGACGGGTCAATTCATAAGCCGTTAAATTGGATCCTTGATTTCGAGGTCTTGTTTCATCCACCCAAACATGAACTTTTACTCCTTTTTGAATGGCTTGGTAAATGGGTGACGTGATTGTGCCCCACTCCACGCAACCGAGCATTCCAGCGTTACAATGCGTTAAGATGTTTACAACATCGCCGTTTTTTTTCGCGGCAATAGCTTCAATGAGCGGCAATCCGTGAACGCCTATCATTCGACACGTTTCAACGTCGTCTTCTACAATTTGAGCGGCCATTTCCCATGCTGTTGCCAGAAAATCGTTCTCGCATTGATCCAGGGCATTGCGCATACGATCCAAAGCCCAAAATAAATTGACTGCCGTTGGTCGCGAAGCCCGCAACTTAGAGAACGCTTCATCCAAAAATGAGCCGTCTGCCTCTGTTTCAATCATTTCACGAACGGCTAAATAAATACCATACGCTGCGGTTGCTCCAATCAAAGGTGCTCCTCTAACAATCATTTCTTTGATGGCATGCTCTGCGTCACGATACGTCATCAATTTTACTGTTACGAATTCATGAGGTAGTCTTCTCTGGTCAATTACCTCCACATACCGATCCGCTGTCGGCCAAATTGTTCGAAATGTTGTCATCCTTTTATCGTTTACAAAAATTGAATTTCAGAAAAATCGTTTACTGCCAAATCCCAATCCTGTTTTTTATCTTCTCTGAGCAATTGTATAGCGTGCATACCCACTTTTTCAGCTGCTTCCAATTCTTCTTTAATGTCGGAGAGAAAGAGTATGTTTTCTGCTTTAAGGCCAACAATCTGAGCTATTTTACCGTAGGTTTCTGCTTCCCTTTTTCCGCCCGTTTGGGTGTCAAAATAATAAGAAATATATTGTGTTAAGTCTCCAGCCTCACTATTGGAAAAAAGTAATTGTTGCGCCGGAACAGATCCCGATGAAAATATGCCAATTTGAAATGACTTGGATGTCCAATCTTCAAAAGCCAACTTAACATCATCATAAACATGCCCTTTTATTTCGCCATTTTCATAACCCTCTTTCCAAATGATTCCTTGAACGGTTTTAAGCGGGGTCAATTTTCGATCCTCTTCAGACCAACGGTACAAGGTATTTATGATTTCATCAACCGAACTCAACTTCTTTTGTTCCAATTGCATGGCATAATCAACGGTTTGTTTAAAAGCCATCTGAATTTCCGAGTTTGACAAATTTTTGCGGAGGTCACCAATATGCGATCTGAAATACGGGAAAAGCACATTATAGACGAAATTGATCGAAGATGTTGTTCCTTCAATGTCCGTTAGGACTAACTTTATGCCTTTGAATTCCATCTTACAAAGATAGGTTCTCAGGAAAAACATTTTGAATTTCCATCAATTAATTCTTAATTTTAGGAATAGTTGTTGTTAAAGTGATTGATCACATAAATCTATTTGTATGAAAACTGCGTTTCTGGTTTTGTTCGCCATTCTTTCTTTCTCCGTAAAGAGTCAAGTCATTGGTCAAATGGGTGTTTTTGTCCCTATTGATATTCCAGACCGAGCGATTATGCCCAATATGAGTGTCAATGCCGGCTTCGGATTAAATGCTTCGTATTCGCCTTTTTCGAATTCCCCTTTTTATCTTGAATTCAAATCGAGTTGGGGGCAATATTACTATCAAACTCTTACACAAACCTATTCTTTTACTGATGGTTCAACAACTGTTACGGATGTCAATTATAGTAGTGGTATGTCGAAATATCTATTGGGGGCAAAGGTTATGGTTGGCAGAGAATTATGGGCTGTGCGAGGATTTGTTACGCCGCAAATTGGATTGAGTAAAATGAGAAGCCGGATTTACATAGAAGATCCAAATGATGTGGACAATTGTAAACCCTTGGAAAATAGAACTACCCACAAATTTACTGGTGGTGTTTATGGCGGGGAAGTTGGGCTAGAGATCGATTTAAGCAGGATTATCCCTTCCATTCAAACGGAATATACGCACAAATTGGTTTTGACCGCAAATTTTCTAGGTTCATTCGGGCACATGGAATATGTAAACGTGAAGTATATGGAAAATGAAGTACATGACCCAACTGTTGTTCACGATGACAGAGACATTAACGCCACTTTTATAAATGTTGGATCCAATGACTTACACGAACATAAGATTGCTGAATTGTACCACACACCTATGAATATGTGGGGTTTTAGCATTGGCTACACGGCAAATCTCTGGCGTTGATTTATTCGGAAACGGTTACGTCAACATAATTTTTTTCGATACCCGATTCGGTGTAAACTGGAACCCAACCACTCATATCGATAAAAATTCGAATTGCTTTAACAAAAGGGTTGTTTTCTCCCGCATCAAACCAATGTTTGGTTCCTGCAGGGACAGATATCAAATCACCACGTTCACACAAAAGATTAAAAACGGGTTCACCTTCCAAATTGAACCAGAATAATCCCTTTCCATCAACAAAAAACCTAATTTCATCTTCTGAATGTGTATGTTCAGCCAGGAATTTTGCTCGAATAGCATCGTAATTTTCAGTCAATCGATTTATCGAAATGACATCAGCCGTTAAATAACCACCTTTCTCCATAAAGGGTTTGAGATCATTCTCGTAAGCTTTCAAAATCTCATCTTGTGTGGCCTTATCATCAAATTCTATATCGCAATGCCATTGATCAAAAAACAAGTTTCTTTGAGTAAAAAAGTCTCGAATTTCGATAGGATTATCGATTACAATTTTCTTATCCGGTATTGAAAGTACAGCCATTTTAAATCAATTTATTTTCCGTAATTCATCCATTCACATTGACAAAGATAATCTAAGGTTTCCAAATGCCTTTTGGCTTCAAATAAATTTGTACCCCAAGCATAGGTTCCATGACCTTTTATAACAAAGCAATGGTATTTTAATTCCTCTTTTCTATCCTGCAATGCTTTTTCAAAAAAACGCATGTCCTGGCTGTTATCAAACAAAGGAATTTGAACTTCACCGGCATGGGTTTGAATACCTTGGAATCCTTTTTGGATTTCATAACCTTGAAAGGTTAAGCTGTTTTCTGAAATACGAGACAAACATACTGGATAAGGCCCGTGAGAATGAAGAATCACGTTAGTATTTGGAAACAATTGGTAGATGATACAATGTATCATTGTTTCTGCTGACGGAACCGGTGGATTCAACTTTTCAAGAGGATGGCCATTATCATCTACAGTAATGAAATCTGTAGGTTGAAATTGTGATTTATCCACTCCTGATCTAGAGACATTTATAATTCCTTCATTATTTTTAAAGGAATAGTTCGTAGATGTAGCTGGCGACCACCCTTGAGCATTGTACTTTCGGATTACGTTAGCCATTTCAGTTCTAAGATCGTCATTCATATTCTTCAATTTTATGAAATAAAAAAACGCGCTTCAATAGAATGCGCGTTTCAATTTTTTATTCTTTAGCAATGCTATCACAATTTAGCCAATTCCTCTTTCACCAAGGCTGAAATAACTTTTCCATCCGCTTGTCCTGCAAGAGAAGCAGACAAACTTCCCATTACTTTACCCATATCTTGAGGACCAGAAGCCCCTAAATTGGCAATCGCCTCAACAACTTTAGATTTTATTTCATCCTCAGAAAGCATAGCTGGCATGTAGGCTTCGATGACTTTTGCTTGAAATAATTCATCTGCGGCTAAATCTTCTCGACCTTGGGCAACATAAATCTGATACGTTTCCATTCGTTGTTTGTGCAACTTCATACAGATTTTAACTGCCGTTTCTTCAGATACTTCACCACCTGATCCAGAAGTTGCTTCGAGTAGCAATTTAGACTTGATGTCACGCAATGCTGCTAACTTTTCTTTTTCTTTAGCCAGCATGGCATTTTTGATGTCGCTATTTATTCGCTCCGTAAAGTTCATTAGTCAACGTTATCGTGTAAGAAATTATTATTTCTTAAAATACCACCATTTTCATCTCTCCCAACGCCGTATCTTCCGATATTTTCTTCAGAACTTTTATTCGACATATCTAAATTGATATTGCGTCTTACAAACGCCGGCTCATTTTCGAATTCTGTTATTCCTTCAGCTTTTTTCAATTTAGAAGTATAAT
>JBILIM010000157.1:0-4914 GCA_044349985.1 Crocinitomicaceae bacterium | reverse complement strand
TACTTTAGATGAATACAATAGCAGAATTATCAAATGGTACCTGAATAAATACAATAACAATGTATTGCAAGTTGCGGATAAACTTGAAGTCGGAAAATCAACCATTTACAGAATGATTAAAGAGGGGAGAATCTAAACCCCAGTCACATAAACCACTCCAATTCGATAAATGATGATCATTAAATCAAATTCATGGAATTAGAAGCGAAAAAGGGATTTAACATCTCAAACAATGACTTCATTAAAATTTGTCCATTTTATTTTTGCTTGGATGAACATCTTGTAGTAATTGATTTAGGACCTTCAGCTGCTAAACTATTTGGTAATGTTTTAGGAATGCATATTCATGATATCATTACGATAAATAGGAATTCTAATCAAAAATTTGAAACGTTCTTACAAATAGTTGAAAGACTCAATGATACCCAATATTTCAATTCCAAAAAAATCGAGGAAGAAATTCAGTTTAAAGGTCAGTTCTGCAGTTTTTCAAAAAACCAATTAACCTTAATCTTTTCACCAATTATCGAAGATGAGGAGCATTTAAGAGTGTTAAATTTGGATTTTTCTGATTTTCCCTCTCAAGACACCACTCTGGAATATCATGCTTTTTTAAGCAAGAAGAAAAAAGAGTTTGATATTACTGCTTATCAAGATGAATTATTAACGGCCAATTATCGACTCAACTCGCTCCTAAATACAATGCAATCTGGAGTTATTGCTGAAGATGCTGATAGAAAAGTACTTCTGGTTAATGCCAAGTTTTGTAATATGTTTTCTTTGGAGCTTCAGCCCGAGGACTTAAAAGGTTTAGATTGTATCGATTTGTCAGTTCAAGCCAAATCGCTGTTTGTTGATGAAGATGGATTTTTAAAGGATATTCATGAGCTCGTAAGCAATAAGAAAGATGTATATGGCGATATTCTTCACTTGAAAGACGGTTCGATTTTAGAAAGAGACTATGTGCCAATAATTGAATCTGGTCGTTTTCTAGGTCAGATTTGGAGGTATCAAGACATCACAAAAATTGTGAATCAAAAGAAAAGCCTTTTGAGAATCGAAGAAAAATACCGCAGAATAATAGAGGATTTAGAATTTGGTTTGATTGAGGTTGATTTGGATCAGAACATCACCAAAGCATATCCTGCATTTTGCAGAATGACGGAGTACAGTGAACCTGAGCTTATTGGAAAAAATGCAAAACAATTGTTATTAGATCCAGAATTTGAATCAATTGTCGAGGCACAAAATGAATCAAGAATTAAAGGAGACTCTAGTGTCTATGAAATTAAAATAAGGACAAAGTCGAATAAACCCAAATGGGTAATAATAAGCGGCACGCCAATTTACAACGATCGTAACGAAATAATTGGTTCTATTGGTATTCATATTGACATCACTGAGCGAAAAGGATTGGAAGAGGCGTTGAAATTGGCAAATGAAAAAGCGAATTCTTCGGTTAAAGCCAAAGAAATATTTATTGCCAATATGAGTCATGAAATTCGAACACCCATGAATGTAATCATTGGGATGACCGATGTTTTGAAAACGATTCCAATGGATACGGAGGGGCAGAAATATCTCGCTGCTGTGGCACATTCTGCCGAGAACCTATTAAGGTTGATTAATGAAATATTAGATATATCGAAAGCAGAATCTGGTTTAATTGATTTGTTTCCGGAGCCCATAGACTTAAACGCTTTTATTGATGAGTTGGGATTAAGTTTTGGAGAATATGCGAAAAGGAAAGGATTGGTTTTTGAAGTTTATACCGACCCGAAAATCGCATCTTTTATTCATGTAGATCAAGTAAAGTTGAATCAGGTTCTTGTAAATTTAATTGGAAATGGAATCAAATTTACCCAAAATGGAACGGTAAGTTTAGCTGTTTCTCTCATTAAAGATCAACCTCAGAGTCTAAGGTTAAAGATTGCAGTAAAGGATACAGGTATTGGAATAAAAAATGAAAATTTCGACGCTATTTTCGAATCCTTCAGACAAGAAGATGCATCAATTGGAAGAAAATTCGGTGGCACAGGATTAGGGCTCTCCATTTCACAAGCTATAGTTAAGAAAATGGGCGGCAATATTACCTTGACGTCTGAAATTGGTAAAGGCTCCGAGTTCAGTTTCATAATCGATGTGGATAAAGTTAATGTTAGCGATATTCAAATGCCTGTTTTAAAAGAACTTGTCGTTCCGGAACATCTAAAATCAAAAAAGATTATTGTTGCTGAAGATGATGAACTCAACCAACAATTGATAGGAGCAATTTTTAAAAAGTATGATCTTTCTTTTGTTATCGCAAAGAATGGTAGAGACGTATTGGATTTTTTGAAAAAGGAACATTTTGATTTGATATTGATGGACATTAATATGCCCGAACTAAATGGATTGGAAACTACGCGTATAATCAGAGAAGAATGGAATCTTAACATTCCCATTATTGCCTTAACGGCTCATGAGTCGGAAAGTGACTTAAAACTTTTTCGGAACATTGGCATCAATGATCATATTTCTAAACCCTATAAAAAGGAGTCCTTATTTGACGTTTTAAGTAAACAATTTGAAATCTCAGTCGATCTCAAAGCTTCAGATAAGTCCGTTTTCGAAGAATCAGAAAAACTTTATTCACTCCACACACTTCAGGAAATGTCTCAAGGAGATACAGGATTTTTAACTTCAATTGTAGAGACTTTTGTTCTCAATACGCCCGTATACATGGAACAAATTGAAACAGCTTTTGATACTAAGGATTTCAACATGGTATACCGGGCAGCCCATCAAATGAAGCCTTCTATCGATTTTTTCAATATCGAAAAGGGTAAACATTTGGTTCGTGCAATAGAAATGGAAGCTAAAAGTGAAAATCCGAATCTAATAGAATTGGCAAGTCAAATTAAGGATTTAAAGAACATTGTAATAATCTGTGTTGACGCCTTGAAAGACGAATTGCTTCGCGGATTCTGATTTATTGTTTTATAGCGTTTGATCAATACTGAAATAACAAAAGGCTGCCTTTTTGAGACAGCCTTTTTTTGTATCATGTCAATTAACTTACGACGAGTTCTTTTGTTAAATTTTCTCGTTGTTTTGCTTTCAAGCCAAGTAAGGTCATCAGCTCGTTTTGATAGGTTTTACTAACGCTTATTGTTTGATTGTTCACCTCCACCATGTTTCCATTGACTTTTTCAATAGCATTTAAATTCACAATATAAGATCGGTGAACTCTTGCAAAATTGGGGGGAAGTCTTTTAAGCATTCCATCCATAGATGAGTACAACATGGTTCGTTTTTGTTTGGTGTAAATGGTGACATACTCACTCGAAGACTGAATATACTGAATATCTGAAATCAGTACTTTTTGATAAATTCCCTTATCCTTAATAAATAGGAATTGTGTCCCCTCTTCGATAGCGTTTTCAGTTACCGTTTTTTGAAGCACCCTATTTACAGCTCTTGTAAATCGCGCAAAGGAAATAGGTTTCAGCAAGTAATCTACAACCTCTAATTCATAACCATTGTAGGCATATTTCTCTTTTGAAGAAATGAATATAATTTTACTTTTAGGTTTAAACTGTTCGAGAAATTCTACACCATTCATTCCCGGCATTTCAATGTCTAAAAAGATTAAATCTACATGGTTGTTTTGCATGTGCTGAACGGCACCGTTTGCTGAATCAAATTCACCAACTAAATCCAAAGCCTCAACTTGGTGAACATACTGGGTCAATAGATGCCGTTGGAACGGATCATCATCAATAATTAAACATTTCATAAAAGGTAAATTAAGGTTTTAATTCGACCAATATACAAAATAAATAGATAAATGTTTAAAAAATATAGATAAAATTAATTTTAACCCCAATTGAAGATTTCAATATCCTTATTGAATATCTTTTTTTACTAGTAATTGTTAGATTATTCTTGTGAATTCATTTGAAACGCATTTTTCTTTGCTTCAAACAGTTAATAATTTCAATCATGAAACCACTAGATATTATTGTTGTTGAAGATGAAAAAATAGTTGCATTGGATATTTGCAATTGTTTAAAGTCTGCAGGACATCAGATTATTTTTCTTACCGCTTCTGGAGAGGATTGTATCCGAAATATTCATTTACACCAGCCTGACCTCATTTTAATGGATATCAAGTTAAATGGCAACCTGAATGGAATACAAACGGCAGAGGCAATTAATGAGTTAATCCGTGTTCCAATCGTATTTTTAACAGCCTATTCAGATGCAGAAACATTAAATCAGATCAATCGCAATAGTGCCTATGGTTTTTTAATCAAACCTTTTCAAGAAATAGAATTGTTAACTGAAATCGATTTAACCTTGAATCGCTTCAATAAAACTTTTGAACTTTTGAAGGATCGTGATCATTCACATAGTGCACTGCAAGAAACGGAGACATTCTTCCGGCAAATCGTCAACAACGTAAGTGATAGCATTTATCGAATTGATCTTCAGGGATATTTTACCTATGTGAATCCAGTAGCGGTTACACAAACGGGTTATTCGGAGCATGAGTTGCTTAAAATGCGGTATACGAGTTTGGTTCGAAACGATTACAAGCAATCTGTATATTTTTTCTTTAAAAATATTTTTGAAGACGAAATTAACGACAGTTATTTGGAGTTTCCTATTGTCACCTCTAAAGGAGATGAGAAATGGATTGGACAAAAAATACATTTAATTAAAACTCGAGGTAGAGTCAAGGGGTTTCAGGTGATTGCACGCGATATTACGCATGAACGGGAATTCAAAGAGCAACTTATCATAGCAAAAAGTAATGCGGAAAAAACGGCTGAAACGAAATCACGTTTTCTAGCCAATATCAGTCATGAAATCAGAACACCATTAAATGGAATTATCGGAGTGGTTAATTTACTAAATCAAACGGTATTG
>JBILIM010000156.1:0-4931 GCA_044349985.1 Crocinitomicaceae bacterium | reverse complement strand
GAGTATGCCAGATAATATGGGTAAGTTTTTGGTTGAAAGCGTATGCGTTCCTGGCCCAAAAACATCGGCAATTTGTCCACCTTTTATGAAAATGGCTTCCTGAGATTGATTAACTACCAATTGGGTACCATATCTTAACTCTTGACCCCTTAAATCATTACCTTCGGCGCGCCATTTCCAAACCAAAACATTGTTTGGACCATCGTATTTAAGTACATCAATAATTGCCATAATAATTATTAAAAAGTTGAAGAATTTAATTCATTGAAATTAAAGATACACAGGATTAAGTTATTGTATTAATTTCAAATGATATATTGTGTTTTCATCGTTTTTAATTCTCAAAAAGTTGATGCCTTTAAGGTTTTCTTTGATGTAAATTCGAATTCCATCATTATTCGTAAATTGTTCAAATTGGATTGTTTTTCCCAGTCCATCCAGCAGCATGAATTCACAAAGAGTTAAATCCACTAAATCCGATTGAATGAACAATAAATTTTGCGCTGCATTATATCGCCAAATTATATTTTGATGCTCTTCCTCTAAAATAGAAGAAATGCAGTTCGGAGGGTTTCCTAAACTTTCTTCAAAAACACCTTGTACAACACTCCAATTTAACCAGCTGTAAGCGGTATTCGATTGCCAGTCATTCATATTGAAAATGTTATTGCCATTGCTTGTTCCGGGTATTTTGCAGATTTTTAAGGCTTGGCTGTTCTGATTCCAAGTTAATGGGGTTCCACTGTTGCAGTATTCAGGTAAAGGATTCAGGATTTCACAGTTGACTTCAACAAAATAAGCAAAGTCATCGTATTGAGGATATCCTCCAAAAACTTTAGCCAAACCATTATTATCGATACATACTGCAGTATACTCATCACATGCTACTGCTTTAGCTGATACGTTGTAATCCACATATATTCTGGAAAGAAAAGCTACCAGCCTACCTTTTCTATCTGGATTATCAAAATGCGTGTCTGTAATGATGTCTTTTAAGGCATTGTTTTCAATGAACGTTGCAGTATCAATAGTTAAAGCGTTGTTAAAAGGATCTTGAAGTGCGCTAAAAGAGCTTATCGTACCATTTTGTGCGGAAAAATAATAATCTCCCATTATGGCCATTCCTGCACTGGTGCCTCCAATAACAATATTTCTTTCATTGATGGCGATTTTGATTAAGCTATCTATTGGTGAATTTCTCCAATAACTGATGTATGTCCACTGATTTCCTCCAGCAAACCAAATGGCTTCTGCTTTTTGAATTTTTTCATGGATGTAAGATTCATTACTTGCTGCAGCATTGTTACAGACGATTGTTTCAACTGAATTGATAGTTACGCCCAACGAACTGAACATGTAATTGTTGTAACCGTCGGATCCACTTGTTCGAAGCACCAAAACATCTCCACCATTTGCTTTTTCTAAAAACCATTTCATGGCGTTATCATCTTCCGATGCTCCTCCCATAAGACAAATTCCACCTTCAGCTTGGGTTGTTACATCTTGACTATTACCGGTAAAATAGGTGTTAAAGTTTTGCGCTTTCGAAAATGGGGTTACAAGAATGAAGAAAAGGAATAGAAAAAACCTCATTTTGCTTTTTAAATTAGTCTTTTCTTTTCTTGAGTTTTTCCTCTATTTTTTTTGTAACCAATTGAAACAAGAGTTTGGCGTCTTTTTCATTCAATTTCTGGCCAAATTTTATCACCTTTCCCATGTATTCAAAAGAAATTCGTTCCCCTCCTCTAATCCAAGGTGAAGATTCCCATGCAATTTGAAGGGAGCGTTCCTTTGGAATATCAAGAGAAATTTTCTTGATGTTTTCGAAATAGTAAGGTTTTGATTTACCGTAGCTTTTAATAGATTTTTTATAAAAGAGCGCAACCTCATCAATTTTTAACAATTCTTTTCCCCATATAAGCCAAAGAAATGATTTTGTGACCCTAAAAGCGTAGTACAACCAAAAAGAAATAAATACATACAAAATGATTTTTTCTTGATTGGATAGTGTTAAAGAAAAAATGGACCAAATAACGGTTCCTCCAATTACCAACCACATTGCAACCCAAGCACCCATTATTGCTTGAATCCAAAAACTCGTTTCAGGTTGAATTACAATAGTAGTTTTCAGCTTGTCATCAACGAAACTTATACGGTTACCAATCCACTTCATGGCTCAAAATTACCTTAAATAATGAAATTTAGAAATAAAAAAAGGGCGTCTTGCGCCCTTTTTTTATCATTATGATTGATTTACTCTATTACCAATCGTTTAACCATGGTTTCACCGTTAACAGTGAGATTAACCATGTAAACACCAGCATTGAAATTTGAAGTATTCAAAGAAATAGTCGAAGAACCATTCAAGTTTCCATAATTTCTTTCAGCGATTACTTTCCCTGACATGTCAACAATTGCAAGTTCAATTTCAGAGTCTTTCTGAAGGTTAATTGAAACTACAGTCGCATGTGATGCAGGATTTGGAGCGATGGAAAATACTGCATCCGGTTGGTTTAATTCCATTTCAGCAACATTTGCCACGGTACCATAAACATATCCATTATCAACAGCCTCTTGAATGGTAGCTTTACCAGCGTTATCAATTGCTCCATTTGGATCGATTAACATACCAATGATATGTATATTGTTTTCGTCCCAACCAGCTGGAAGGATGAAAAGGAAATTAACCGTATGCGATTCACCGCTAGTTACTGTTGCAGGAAAACTATTGGCAAAACCATTGAATGAAGGTAGAATCGCTCGAGCAACGTGATTGTAGATCATTTGTGCTGCAGGAACAGGATTTGGAAGTGCTTCAAAACCACCCATTACGCCATTTCCACCACCAGCATACGCATTTGACTGACTCCATCCTGCTCCCGTGCCTGTTACACCATCCTCTGTAAGGACACAAGCTAATTTGTAGTTGTTATCAGCAGCATTTTGGAAATCAGCTGTTACAGAAACATACAACATTCGTGTTGCTGGATCCCAAGTAGCACCGTTTTGAATCAATGCCCTAGGTGCAGATTGAAGTCTTTGGAAAAACTGATTGCCCATTCCCGATGGATCTACCTCAGAACCTCGATCTACCAATGCGCTTGGGTAACCACCTATTAGACCACCTATTGCAGCATCGTATTCTGTTACGGTCATTGGGTCCGCATTATGCACGGCAATACCAGCCCAAAATTGATCGTATTCTTGCTCAAATAGGTCCATATAAACTGCGCCTCTAGGGCACCATTGACACCAAGTCCCTGTACCTTCTTCACCAACTACCATCTTTCCATTAGCAGGAACAACTGGATTAATATTTACAGTTGCAGAATTATCTGAGGCTACGTCATCAGAAGCACCACCATTCACATTTGATACGGTTGCAGTTACAGGAAGTGTTCCTGCCGCTAAAACAACACCGTTGAACGTTACAGGGTATGAGGCTAATGATGCCAAGTTAACACCTGTAATATTCTGTGTAATATTCGAACCATTGTAATTCAATGTTACGTCAAATGAAGTTAGTGGCGTTGTTCCTGCATTCATTACAGTAATAACCGGATTAACGATTTGCGTAGCAATATTTCCGTCCATATTGAGCCCAGAAATGGCAGCATTCTTAGTAGAAAGCGTATAAGGAGTTTGATCAAAACTTACGTTATCTACGTAAAATTGACTTCCTTGCAGCGGGAATAAATCTATGGATGCAAGCGTATTTACACCATTTTCCCATACGCCAATCAACGATCCATCAACGTAAGCTTTCCATAAACCTAGTGTTAGGTTCGCTTCGATAGTTAAGGTAAACCAAGATCCAGAGGTATAGCTTCCGGTTGCTAAATCAGGAGTAATTCCATCGTCAATAGAAATTGAATTTCCTGACATGTTAACATTCAAAGCCCAGGTTGCACCAATCGTTTGTGAACCTTGAAAATTGAAATATGCACTCTTCGTAGCATTTACAAAGAAATCAGCCTCAAATGTAAAAACTCCTGAATTGTATAGCGGTCCAAAATCAAGAACGCAATCTTGAGGCCCCCCACCTGCAGCAGTTGAATTAAAGTAAATAGATTTTGTTCCCGAATTTGCCTGAGCGGTTGAGACAATTCCATCTTCAGCACCGCCTTCTGTGCCACTCCATGTAGTCCAAGATGTTGATTGAGGACCTAAAGCTCCTGTTGTGTAGCTTTCGAAATCATCGGTAAATAATTGGGCGTTTGCAATATTTGAGAAAGCAATGCAACCCAATAAATAGTAAATTTTCTTCATAGTATATGGTTGTTTTATTGATGAGGTAAATGTACAATTTGAAAATGATTTACGAGATATTTATTTAAAGTATCGAAAATCCTGTCCGTTTTTTATTCCTTTAATTGTTTCATAGATGAGGCGAATGGTGTTTTCTACATCTTCTTTTCTAACCGTCTCTACAGTGGTATGCATATATCTGAGCGGTAATGAAATCAGTGCGCTTGAAACACCTTCATTCGAATAAGCAAAAGCATCCGTATCCGTACCTGTAGATCTGGAGGCTGCTGCCCTTTGGAAAGGAATTTTTGATTTTTCTGCTGTTTCAATAATTTGCTTCAACAGGTTGTTTTGTACTGCAGGACCGTATGTAAGTACCGGCCCGTCTCCTGATTTTAAATCCCCGTTTTCAATTTTGTCTACCATTGGTGTGTGGGTATCATGACAGACATCAGTGATTATAGCTACATCAGGTTTAATTCTATGAGCAATCATTTCAGCACCTCTCAGTCCAATTTCTTCCTGAACAGAATTTACAATGTATAAACCGAAAGGAAGTTTGTCTTTATTTTCTTTCAGCAAACGTGCCACTTCAGCAATCATAAAACCACCCATTCTGTTGTCAAGTGCTCTTCCGACATAGCGGTTTTTATTCAAGATCATGAATTCATCTTCAAACGTTA
>JBILIM010000154.1:0-4961 GCA_044349985.1 Crocinitomicaceae bacterium | reverse complement strand
AATTAAATCCATCAGTTTATCTGAACAATCGCAATCAATTCCTGCTTTTAATAAAGTTTTGGTGTATGCTTTTTTCTCTTCTTGCTTTAAATTATCCAAATCTTTTGTCATTTCTTCAAAAACACCGAAAATACACTTTGAAAACTTAACTTGCTTATCGGCATTTTTATCGATATCATCAAATTTGTCCTCAATATTAATGGCGGTTAAACTTGATAAGTCAACAGCGTCTTTCACACAATCGCACATTGCATTTGCCCTAAGTTCTGCATTGCTTGTGCTATTGCTGCATCCGTATAGGAAAACGATTAAAAGAGGAAGTGTTAACAAAATGGATTTCATAAATAAAGCGTATAAAATGGATTGAAATTAAGCTCAAATATAGTTGAATTTTTGTTGCTAATCATTACACTTTGTATAGACTAAAATAATTTTAAAAAGTTGCTTAAGCACCTATAGATTTTAACAACGAGCCGAGTGAAACCAATAAATCGCTTTGAAAGTGTTATTGTTTTGTATCCATTTTATGATTTGCGCCCAATTATCGCTATAAATAAGATCAAATCATAGGAAAAATGTATTGCTGCACTGAACCAGAATCCCAAATATTCATATCCGAAGCCAAGAATTAAGGCTAAGGGCATAACGACCAGGCCGTATAAGGACATCAATGGGTTTTTAAAACTAAAGTAGCCGTGCACTGCCACAAATAAAAGAGCGGTTAGGTAAATTCCAAGATAATGTTGCACCCCAACTCTAAAAAGTAATTCTTCACCAATTCCGGCACAAAGCGACAAAAATAGAGCATCCCAATAATTTAAATTGAGTTTTCTAACCAGATCTGTAACCTTTAGCGGAACTTTTTGGAAAATTGGTGCTTGCAGAATAATAAAAGCAAATACAGCATAGGTGACGCCTACACCGCAGCCATATAATATTTTTTTTTGCCAATCCAATCCGAGGTTAAGGATGGTTAATGGGTGGACGCCTTCCGAATAATAGAGAATAAAAAAAGCGGGAATGGGAAAAACAATCAAAGTGATCAATCCTAAAAGATAGATTTTACGTTTTTCCATTTCCGTTTTTGTCAAAAGTAACTATTCTTAGCTGTGATTTATTCGTTTAAGCCTTCATGATTTTGAGTGAGACATTGTTTTGTGTCGTATGCAGTAATTCTTCCACGAACACTTGAACCGTATCGAATTCCATCTATCCAGGCAATTTTTTTGATCAGGGATTGGTTTTTCCATTTGCCATATTCAATCGCTACAGCCAAATAACTTCTATTCGGTATTTCTGGTAATGGAATAATAATCCTTTTGAAGCTTCTCAATTGTGAATATCTGAAAATACGATTGAATAATGAATAGTTGAGGTTCTGAAGGCTGTCTAAAGGGAAATCATATAAACTTGTTGATGTGTGTGCGTAGCAATTCATGATGCATAAACTATCAGGAAGTGTGAGTTCGATATAAAAGTTTTTTGGGTTATTGTAGAATAATGCATTTCCTATAATTGCATCGTTTTCATTCAAGATATCTTTTTCTTCAATGGTGCCACAAATTGTTCCTCGAATGGGAATGTGTTTTTCTGTTTCGTTTTGATGCCCTGCAAGTCTTTCTTTTTCACAGGAAAGAAAAGAAAATAAGGTGAGTGATGCGCTTGCAATTGTGGCAGTAAATAGGATTAAAAAGGACTTGGTACTCATTTTTGAAAGATTTAGTTCTAAAATCCTTCAAAATGTTTTCAGTCGCATTTATTTTCAATGGACCGTTTCAATATTAATTAGAACGTCGAAAATTTAAAAACGAAGATGCTTAACGGTATTTCCGTTGTTGATTAATTGTTTTAATGAGTCAATTCCAATTTGTAAATGTGCATCAACATAGGAAGAGGTCACGATGACATCGCTTTTTTCGGTTTTTACGCCTTCCGGAGTCATCGGTTGATCGGATATTAGAAGCAGCGCTCCAGTAGGGATGTTGTTAGCGAAACCCACAGTAAATATGGTAGCTGTTTCCATATCAATAGCCATTGCTCTTACTTTTTGCAGGTACAATTTAAATTCATCATCATGCTCCCAAACACGTCTGTTGGTGGTGTAAACTGTCCCTGTCCAATAATCTCGGTTGAAATCTCTTATCGTTGTTGAAATGGCTTTTTGCAATGCAAATGCGGGTAGCGCAGGGACTTCTGCAGGGAAATAGTCATTACTCGTACCTTCTCCTCTTATCGCAGCTATTGGCAAGACAAGATCTCCAACCTCATTTTTTTTCTTCAATCCTCCACATTTTCCCAGGAAGAGCACGGCTTTTGGTTTAATAGCTGACAATAAATCCATGCAAGTTGCTGCAGAGGCACTCCCCATTCCGAAATTGATGATAGAGATTCCACCAAAGGTGGCGCATTGCATAGGTTTTCCTTCGCCGTAAATCGCAACATCATGCATTTGCGCAAACTTGTCAACGTAATTATGAAAATTACATAGCAATATGTATTCTCCGAAACCATCAAGTGGCATCCCGGTATAGCGGGGCAACCAATTTTCTACAATTTCACTTTTTGTTTTCATAACTTAATGATTTTCATAACCCACAGGAACTTTTTCTCCGGCGGTTATTGGAAACGATAGGGTGTTTTCTTCAGGTGGAATAGGACATGAGTACCTGTATGAATATGCGCAATATGGATTGTAAGCAAGGTTGAAATCGAGTATGATTTGACTTCCCTTTGGTATCGATGTGTCTACATATCGGCCTCCACCGTAGGTGTTCACTTTATTTGTTGCATCGCGAAAAGGAATGAACAAATAGTCTTTAAATGCTCTATCAAATTTCAATTCTAAATTTTGATAAACCGTTAAGGTGTCTTTAATTCCATTGTACTCAAAGTAAACGTATCCGAATCTTCTGTACCAAGGTAATCGGGTTGTAGAAGTAGGCATTTGAAATTTCTTTCCTTTTGATTTCTCGAAAGTTGCTGAAATTCTAAAATTAGAGTCGACTTCGAAATAAGAAATGCCTTGAAATGATTTTATTTCTTCAGAATTCAAAACACCACTAGTTGAATCAATGAGTTCAGCTGCATGAAGTATTCGCGTTTGTAAAATTCCTTCATTGTAAGTCAAGGTCTCTGTTTGTGTATAGAAGCATTGAATGTAAAAAACTGAAATTAAAATGATTATATACTTCATCTTGAACCAAAAATTGAACTTCCAACACGAATCATAGTACTGCCTTCCTCCATTGCGATTCGGTAATCATTACTCATTCCCATGGATATGGTATTGAACGCATCATTGTTTTGAAAATAATTATGGCTCAAGTTATCAAAAATTGTTTTTAATTCTGAAAATTCTTTTCTAATCTGATCTTTATTATCAGTGAATGAGGCCATGCCCATTACACCTCTAAAATCAATGAAGCTCAAGTGTTGAAATTGCTCACTGTTTAAAAAAGCACTGATTTCATTCAAGTCGAATCCGAATTTAGTTTCTTCTTGCGCGATGTGAAACTGAATCAGGCAAGGAATTTTTCTGTTTATTTTTTTGCCATTTTTTTCAATTTCTAAGAGCAATTTAATACTGTCAACACCGTGAATGAGATGTACAAATGGAGCTATATATTTTACCTTATTCGTTTGTAAATGCCCAATCATATGCCATCTAATATCTTTGGGCAGTTTCTCGTATTTGTCAATTAACTCCTGCACTTTATTTTCACCAAAATCTCTTTGTCCGGCATCATAAGCTTCGACAATGGCTTCAATCGGTTTGGTTTTGGATACAGCAATCAGGGTAACGTCAGTCGATAATTCAGTCCTAACGTGCTGAAGACGTTCTTTTATCATTATTCATTAATTGGATAAATCGTTAAGCCGCTTCTCATTTTTGGTTCCACCCAGGTAGATTTCGGTGGCATAATCATGTGGTTATCCGCAACTGTTTTTACTTGTTCGATAGTACATGGATATAAAAAGAAAGCCAAGGCATATTTGCCTTCTTTTATTTGTTTTTCAATGGAGTCAACAGGTTCTATTTCACTGAAGAACTCGATATTGCTATCCGTTTTTAAATCTTTAATTCCCAAAATTGGATTTAGTATGAATTCGGTTACGATTTCAGCATCTAAAGATTTCACGGGATGATGTTCTTCGATTATTGCCTCTTTGCATTTTAGTCTATACCAATCTCCTTTAAGGCAAATCGTTATTTCATGCGCTTTACTTGGTTTTTCGAACGACGACAAGGGTTCAACTTCAAATTTATCCTTCAAGCCCTTAATAAACGTATCATTAGAATTTCCATTAAGTGTTTTGACCAAACGGTTGTACGCCAATATTTTCAATTTACTTTCATCAATGAAATAGGCTAAAAAGTTATTTTCGTTAGCAAAGGCTGGAGAACCGTTTAAACTCCTTCGTTCCAGTAATCGGGAAGATGAAGCCGATCTGTGATGCCCGTCAGCGATATATGTTGCATCGATGTTATCAAATGCTTGGATTAAGTTATTCTCATTTTGATCTTGTACCAACCACAATTCATGTTTCACTCGGTCGGTTGTGGTAAATTCATATTCAGGTCGATCCTCCGTGCAAGAAACCAAGATTTCATCAATTTCCTTGTTGTGTGGATAGGATAGGAGCACGGGTTCTGCATTGTAGCCTACTATATCAAGATAATCGGTGAACATGTTTTCCCGAGAAGTCAATGTCGCTTCATGCTTTTTGATTTTGTCGGTATTGTATTCTTCGATGCTTGCTCCTGCAATAATTCCGGTAAATTGATGTCCGTTTTTCGTTTGTCGGTAAATGTAAATCCCAGGCTTATGATCAAAAAACAAAATACCATCTTTGATGAACTCTTGGTATTTATCTTTTACCAAATTGAAGCGTTCTTTCGAATTAGGCGCTGTCTTTTTTATGGAATCAAACTCAGGATTAATAATTCTAAGAAAGGTAAA
>JBILIM010000026.1:0-10770 GCA_044349985.1 Crocinitomicaceae bacterium | reverse complement strand
CTACGTACCAAATGGATCTGCAACAAGGAATTCGAATATTTGTCGACAAAGGTTTAAACAATCGTATTGAGCTGAGCCAAGGCACAGTAGAGGTTAAAGAAATCAATGGATGGGCTTGTAAAAACCGTTGTTTTCTGCCAAAAGAACCATGGCGCTTACCTAACGAGAACGAAGAAAAATTGCTCCTTTTACCGGAAAGCGAAAAAAACAATTTCAAGGACGTTGCTTTGGTTAAATTGCCAAAAAAATTGCGTCAACGATTCGAAGCGCTCCGCATGGATGCTCATGGAACTCGTGAAAATCTTGAACGGATTACTCAGACATTGGAATACAGAAATCTAGTGAATGATACCATTAACTATTTTGAGCGATCTTCACCTCAAAAAGGTACCGCTATTCCTCATAATATTTTTCTTGGTGATGGCAATCTGACAACAACCACGTTCAACAAAAGAGATGAATTTTTTATTGGGTTGCATCTAGATAGCTTTGAAGCTCGTGAAACTCCTAACAAACCAGAAGCAAGAAACCGGTTTTGTATCAACTTAGGTAAGGAAACACGATACCTTATGTTCATCAATATAAGTTTTGATAAAATTGCTGAATTATTTGGATCCCAGCCCGTTTTAGGTGGACAAAATCCGTATCCGGTAATGCATGCTTTTTTTGATAAATTTCCAGAATATCCTGTGACAAGGGTGAGAATTGAACCTATGGAGGTGTATATCGCCCCAACTGAAAACTTAATTCACGATGGTTCAACCATTGGAACGTCTTCTCCAGATATTAATTTGGCCGTTCGGGGTCATTTTAGACTTCCAAAAAGATTTTTTTTAAATTTGTTCGGATAGCACTCAGCTTAATCATTTATAACCATGAAAATTCCTGTAGGACCTATAGATTTATTGATTATTCAAGGATCGTCTTTTTGTAATATTGATTGCTCGTATTGTTATTTACCAGATAGAGCAAGTACCAAAAAAATCTCAACAGATACCGTTATTAAATCGGTTCAAACCTTATTTGATGAAAACCTGGTTAAAGAGGAGTTCAGCATTGTTTGGCATGCCGGTGAACCCATGGCAGTTAAACTTCCATTTTACAAAGAAATATATGAACGCTTAAAGGAAATTACACCTGAAGGAATAAAAATCCGACAGCACATTCAAACCAATGCAACACTTATCAATCAAGAATGGTGTGATTTTTTCAAGGAATCCGGAATGATAATCGGAATCAGTTGTGATGGACCTCAATTCATTCATGACAAATTCAGATTGAACCGCAAAGGCAAAGGAACTTTCGAAAGCACCATGAAAGGCGTGGAATTATTAAAGAAAAATGACATTCCTTTCAGTGCGATTGCGGTATTAACCTCATTTGCGCTAGACTATCCGGTTGAAATTTACAATTTCTTTAAAGAATTGGGCTGCAGATCTCTAGGTTTCAATATTGATGAAGAGGACGGAGTAAATGTGCGAAGTACCATTCAAAGTGAACAAGAGGTTAAATTAAAACATTTTTGGAAAACCATTTATAACATGCAATTGGATCCGGAAAACTACATTCATGTGCGTGAAATATTTGGATTCAATGAAATGTTCTTGAAAAACAATTTTGAGGGAAATCAATTTCACCTAGGTCAAATGCTCAGGCCTATGAAGATTATCTCTTTAGATACGGATGGAAATTTCTCTACGTTTTCTCCAGAATTATTAGGAATGACGGATGAAAAATATGGAGATTTTTCGCTAGGAAATGTGAACGATTCAGGATATATGGCGGCTTTGGAAACGCCTAAATTCAAGAGAATGTTCACTGAAATAATGGCTGGAATACGAATGTGTAAAGAAAGTTGCGATTATTTCGATGTTTGTGGTGGAGGGGCACCGAGCAATAAACTCTATGAAAATGGAAGTTTTGCCAGTACCGAAACAAAATACTGCAAATACAGCAGAAAAATAATAGTGGATAGTATTGTTGAAAAAACAGAAGAGTTGCTAAATGTTTAATTTCAAAAGGTTTTTTTCCAGAAAAATAACTAAAAATACGTCTTATTTATCTGAAAATAAGATTTGGGTTATTCCTGAGTTCATTGACCAAAATACCTGTGATGAAATTATTCAAAGGGTTTATCAAAAAGGTTTTAAACAAGCCCGGCAATTTGAACAAGGCAGACACAATCATGAAGTTTTTGTGCAAGATCAGTTAATTATTGAAGAAATCAATAAAAAGTTATCTGAACTATTCTTGAACGATGGACAAAATAAGCACGTCATTAAAATGCACCCTACAAACGTAGAGGTCTATAAATACAATCCGGGAGATTATATTGCAAGGCATTCCGATGCAGCATCCGTAATTGGTGATGAATCATCAGTATTTACTTTGGTAGTTTATCTTTCAGATGATTTCATAGGTGGTGAGACACATTTTAATGATTTTGCAATGAATGTGAAGCCACCTAAAGGAGGCGCAGTAATTTTCGGTCATGAGCACCATCACGAGGCATTGCTCGTTGAGGAAGGTCACAAGTACATACTACGATCAAATTGTTTTATCGTTTAGATTTATTTTGATAGGTTGGTAAATTTATAACCTACCGAACGAATAGAATGGAAATAAATAGGCTCTTTAGGATTGGGCTCGAAAATTTTTCTCAGTGCCAAAATGTAATTGTCTACAGTTCTACTGGTTGGAAATTGATCCCTACCCCATACCCTATCCAATAATTCATCCCTAGATATTACTTTGCCTTCATTTTCTATGAAGAGCTTTAAGAGTTCCTTTTCCTTTTTGGATATCGTTATTTTTGTTTTTAAGTCGAGGTCATCCACTTCAAAAGTAGAAAAGTTAACTTTTTTGTTTCCAATAATTACGTCTGTCGATTGCTCCTTGCGATTCAAATGAATCAAATTCTGAACACGCAGTAACAGCTCTTCAAGATCAAAAGGTTTACTTAAATAATCATTTGCACCAAGTTTTAAACCAGCAACACGATCTTCCGTTGTTCCCTTTGCAGATAAAAAGAGTACAGGAACAGTATGGTGGTGACGAATGGCTTTGCAAATTTCAAATCCACTCACTTCAGGGAGCATAACATCTAGAATGATTAAATCAAATCGTTTCATTTCAGCAACACGATCAATTGCCTTGCGTCCGTTGGAAATAACCGTCACTTCATAACCCTCAAGCTCCAAATTCAAAGCAATCAAATCCGCTAAGCTTTTCTCATCCTCAACTATGCAAATTTTCTCCATTAATATTATTTGAACGAAAGTACGATTTTATGCCGTAAAATTAAAAACCCAATTATTTGCTTTTTCCTCTAAATTAAGGCTGTTAAAAATACATTTTAATGTACCTTTGTTCCTTAATTTTTTCTTTAAATGGCAAACGATAAAAAGCGTATTCATTCAGCTTTGATTTCTGTCTTCGATAAAACGGGATTGGAGCCGTTAATCAAAACACTACATAAAAATAATGTTGAAATTTATTCAACAGGTGGCACGCAATCTTTCATCGAAAATCTTGGTGTTCCTGTAATACGAGTGGAAGATCTAACGTCTTATCCATCAATATTGGGAGGACGCGTAAAAACGCTACATCCTAAAGTTTTCGGTGGAATTTTGAACCGACGTGATAACGCAGAAGATGCGGATCAACTAAAAACATATGCTATTCCAGAAATCGATTTGGTAGTCGTTGATTTATACCCTTTCGAAGCCACAGTTGCCTCCGGTGCAGCACATGAGGAAATTATTGAAAAAATTGACATTGGTGGAATATCACTGATTCGTGCTGCAGCTAAGAATTACAATGACGTTGTAATCATTTCGATGCAATCTCAATATGATGAATTGGTTCAAATACTTGACAATCAGGAAGGAACTACCACTTTAGACCAACGTAGAGATTTTGCTGGAAATGCATTTCATGTTTCATCGCATTACGACACCTTGATACATGGTTATTTCTCAAGTGACACTTCAAAATATTTCAAACAGAGTATTGCCAAATCCAACCCCTTACGCTACGGAGAAAATCCGCATCAGAAAGGATTTTTCTTTGGGAATCTAGATGCAATGTTCACCAAAATAAGTGGTAAAGAGTTGTCTTTCAATAATTTATTGGATGTAGATGCCGCTGTAAATTTAATTGGAGAATTTCAAAATGACCAACCAACGTTTGCCATATTAAAGCACAATAATCCGTGTGGAATAGCAACACGGAGCACTATTGAAGAGGCATACAAGGCAGCATTGGAAGCAGATCCGGTAAGTGCTTTTGGTGGAATTCTGATTGCCAACTGCCCTATTTCTGAAGCTCTAGCAAACCAAATGAACGAGCTCTTTTTTGAGGTTCTCATTGCCCCAGCATTTGACCCATCCGCAATAGCTATTTTAACCATAAAGAAAAATCGCATTTTGCTGATTCAACATCCACAAAAACTGCCACAGGTTCAGTTTCGCTCTGCCTTAAATGGTGTTTTAGTGCAAGATAAAGATTTGAAAACGGAAAACGAAACAGATTTGACAGTGGTTACAGCACGTTCACCTCAAGAGCATGAAAAAGAAGATTTATTGTTTGCAAATAAAATCGTTAAGCACGTCAAATCGAACACGATTGTTTTGGCTAAAAATGGTCAAATGTTGGCATGTGGTACAGGTCAAACCTCAAGAGTTGATGCACTCAATCAAGCCATTCATAAAGCGAAACAATTTGGTTTCGAACTTAATGGAGCAAGCATGTCTTCAGATGCCTTTTTCCCGTTTCCAGATTGCGTTGAAATTGCGCACAAAGTAGGAATAACTGCAGTGATTCAACCAGGAGGTTCTATAAAAGATGAATTGTCAGTTGACTACTGCAATGCGCACAATTTGGCCATGGTTTTTACTGGTACACGACATTTTAAACATTAATTATCAGAAATTTCATTAATATTTGAAACAAAAAGTCGAATTTTACGAATAACAAGCGGTCACGAAAGTGATTAACCAAGAACGACATTACAAAAAATGGGATTATTTAGTTTTTTGACTCAAGAGATAGCAATTGATTTAGGTACTGCAAATACGTTAATCATTTTAAATGATAAGGTGGTTGTAGATGAGCCATCGATTGTTGCTAAAGATATTCAATCCGGAAAGGTTGTGGCTATTGGTAAAAAAGCCCAACAAATGCACGGTAAAACGCACAAATTGATAGAAACGGTTCGTCCATTAAAGGATGGTGTGATCGCAGATTTTCAAAGTGCTGAACAAATGATCCGTGGAATGATTAAAATGATCAATCCCGGTCGTTCACTTTTCAATCCTACATTGCGAATGGTAATTTGTATTCCATCAGGAATTACCGAAGTAGAAAAGCGCGCTGTACGTGACTCTGCTGAGCATGCTGGAGCAAAAGAGGTGTACATGATTCACGAACCTATGGCCGCTGCAATAGGAATTGGAATTGATGTTGAGGAGCCAATGGGAAATATGATTATCGATATTGGTGGTGGAACCTCTGAGATTGCTGTCATCGCATTAGGAGGAATTGTTTGTGACAAATCAATTCGTATTGCTGGAGACGATTTCACCAACGATATAGAAGAATATATGCGAAGACAACACAATATTCTTGTTGGTGAACGAACAGCAGAACAAATTAAAATTGAAGTCGGAGCTGCACTTCCTGAGTTGGATAATCCACCAGAAGATTTTGCAGTAAGGGGTCGTGATTTGATGACCGGAATTCCAAAGGAAATCATTATTTCCTATTCTGAAGTTGCTCATGCTTTGGATAAAACCATTTCTAAAATAGAGGAAGCTATTTTAAGTGCGCTCGAAATGACTCCACCAGAACTTTCCGCCGACATATATAAAACGGGTATTTACTTGGCCGGAGGAGGTTCCATGTTACGCGGTTTGGATAAAAGAATTTCAGCAAAAACCAAACTTCCTGTTCACATTGCAGAGGATCCGCTTCGCGCTGTGGCCAGAGGTACCAGTATTGCACTGAAAAACATAGATAAGTTCCAGTTCTTAATACGAGATTAAAATAAGAAGTGTCCGCTAATAAATTGTTCGGACTTTCCTATCTTTGCATATGCGCAATTTGTTTGCCTTTTTTAGGCGATTCAGGGTATTTTTAATATTTGTTCTCTTGCAAGTCTTTGCGCTATACAGCTATTTCTCTTATATTTCCTATCCCAAATCTCAATTTTTAACCACAGCAAATTCAATAACAGGTTCGATTCTGTCAGCAAGAAATGATATTGTTAAACATTTCAACTTAGACGCAAATAACAAAGCTTTGCAATTGGAAAATATATTGCTGCGCAAAAAGTTACCTGAAAGTTTTATGAAAATTGAAAATAAAACTTTTAAAATAAACGATACCATCTACGAAGAGCAGTACGAATATATTGCTGGGGAAATTGTAAATACAACGCTTACACGTAAAAACAATTATTTCACCATAAACCTAGGTTCAATTCAAGGGATACAAACCAAAATGGGTGTATTCTCCGATAACGGAATTGTTGGAAGAGTTTTTTATGTTGGCGAACATTACGCTTTAGTAAAATCAGTGCTCTCTGAAAATATCAATGTGGATGTTATCATTCAACCTTCTGGTATTAAAGGTCTTTTGAAATGGGATGGAAGCGACCCAAATATTGGATTTATATCAGGTATATCAAATGATTTTAAAATCAAAATAGGAGCACCGGTAATAACAGGTGCTGGAGCTGGAGTTTTCCCAAAAGGACTACCTGTAGGCAAGGTCAAGAAAATCACCTCTGTAGAAGGTAAACCACTTTGGAATGTGCATATTGATTTTTCAGAGGACTACCGAAAATTGCAGCATGTTTATGTGGTAAAAAACAGATTACAAAAGGAATTGGAAAAAATAGAATTTGCAATTCCTTCAGATGAAGAATGAATATACTCGTTAAACATAGCGTCCGTTTCCTAATTTTGGGTTTAGTCCAGGTGTTATTGCTGAATCAACTGGAAATTGGTTTAGGGATACAGGCCATGGTGTATCCTCTTTTCATACTACTTTTGCCCATAGATTTGGGAACCATTCCGCTTCTAATTTTTGCATTTATTTTCGGAATAAGTATCGATGCCATTTCAAATACATTTGGTCTGCATGCATCTTCCCTAATGGTTTTTGCATATTGCCGCCCTCTGTTTTTGAAGGTTTTTGCCCCAAGAGATGGATATGAAAATGTTAAAGAAGGAAATACCTATGAAATGGGGCTTTCATGGTTTCTGTGGGTCTATGGAGGTTTATTGCTGGTGCATCATTTCTGGTTTTTCTATATGGAAGTTTTTCGCATAGACGAAATCGTATTCGTTTTACAAAAGACGTTTCTTAGTGCACTTGTTTCCTTTTTCATGGCATTTATTTTACAAATTTTGTTAGTGACAAAACCAAGGTAATATGAATGTTGACGCCAGAAAATACGTTCTCATCGCATTTATTGTATTAGTGGGGATTATTTATTCCTTTCGCCTTTTTTACATGCAAGTTGTAGATGAATCGTGGGCCCTAAGGGCACAACAAATCGCCGAGAAAAGAAGGGAAATCACCCCACCAAGAGGTGTGATTTATGATCGCGATGGAAAAAAAATAGTTACTAACAAAACCTATTACAACCTAATGGTAGTAGAAAGCAATATGAAGGATTTTGATACCGTTGCTTTTGCTAAACTCATAGGATGGACACCCGATCAAGTTACAAATCGCTTCAAAGAACTAAGAGAAGGAGAAGGGGTTTATCGTAATAAGAGAACAGGAAAGACTACCCCAAATTATCAGAAATTCAAACCTTATCCATTTCTTAAAGAACTTACGCTTGAAGAAGTAATGAAAATTGCCCCTAGACTAGAGGAATTTCCGGGTTTCTATGAAGATGCAACGAGTATGCGAAGCTACCCGTATGCCAATGCTGCAAATATTGTTGGGTATCTTTCTGAAGTGAACCAAGAAGAGATTGATAAAGATCATTTTTACCGTCCGGGAAATAATATTGGTAGAGCTGGCCTTGAAAGGTACTATGAAAACGAATTGAGGGGAAGAAAAGGTATAAAATATATCGTCACTTCTGCTTTAAACAATGCCATTGAACCCTATGCAGGAGGCAAATTCGATACAACGGCATTACAAGGAGAAGCCCTACATTTAGGCGTTGATATTGAATTACAAGCTTACGGAGAGAAATTATTAAAAAACAAACGCGGATGTATAGTTGCCATTGAACCCCAAACAGGAGAAATTCTGGCGTTGGTATCGTCTCCCACCTATGACCCAAACCTCTTAATTGGAAAACGTAATGTTTCAAAATATTATGGCCTTATGGCGAAGGATGAAAGTAAACCGCTATTTCCTCGACCATTAGCAGCTGAATATCCCCCAGGTTCAACCTTTAAACTAATAAACTCTTTAATTGGTTTGCAAGAAGGTGTCATATCGAAAACTTCTGGTTTCGCATGCGATAAATCTGTTGTTGGCTGTCATAATCATACCAGTGCCGGTAACCTAGCTGATGCCATTAAACATTCTTGTAACCCTTATTTTTATGCTGTTACACGTAGAATAATACAGCAGAATCAAAAGAAAAAATTATCAGAAGATGCAGAAATTGGATTGAACTTGTGGGCGAAGTATATGCACAGTTTTGGTCTAGGGAAAAAACTTGAAACAGATATAACGGGTATCAGACCTGGATTGATCCCAGATGCACTGTATTATGACAAATGGTACGGTCATCACAACTGGGCATTTTCAACAATTCGTTCCATCTCAATAGGCCAGGGTGAGGTCATGCTTACTCCGCTTCAAATAGCAAATGTCGGAGCAATAATAGCTAATAAAGGATGGTACATAACTCCACACTTTGTAAAATCAATTGGTAAAAAAGGTCCGTTGGAAACATACACCAAAAAACACTATTCTATGGTTGACACCAAACATTTTGATGTGATTATCGAAGGCATGAGGCGCGTGGTGTATGAATCTGGTGGAACTGGAAAAAGAGCCTTGCTTAAAGATATTGTTATTTGTGGAAAAACGGGAACTGTGCAAAATCCACACGGTGACGACCATTCCGTTTTTTTAGCTTTCGCACCAATGGACAAACCTAAAATTGCCATTGCTGTTTTTATCGAAAATGCAAAAGGTGGTGGTGGTTTATGGGCAGCACCAACGGCATCTTTAATGATTGAAAAATATATTAACGATACCATTACTGAAACGGAAAGAGAAGAAACGATTTTGAACGCCAAATTTTCATATTAAATGCGACAAGGACAATCTCTACTGGCAAATTTCGATTGGATTCTCTTTGGAATTTACCTTATTTTTTTGGGAATGGGATTGGCAACCGTATACTCCACCGCATACAATGAAGAACATCCATATATCTATGATTTTTCACAAAAGTATGGCAAACAGCTCATTTGGATTACCATTTCATTGTTTTTAGGATTAATCGTTTTTCTAATAGAATCCGATATCTACAGAAAGTTTTGTATCCCTATTTATCTTTTTACACTCGTTTTGTTGGTTATCGTTTTATTTATGCCTGCCGTAAATGGAGCAAGAGCTTGGTTGGGAATTGGAAGCCTTGGAATTCAACCCGCCGAATTCTCCAAGATTGGAGCGGCCTTACTTTTGGCACACTTTATAAGTAATGTTAATGTTAAGCAACAAAACATAAATACGGTTCTTACTGCGAATGCAATCATTCTGGTTCCTATGGTGTTGATTTTACTCCAACCCGACGCTGGAACTTTTGTGGTTTTCACTTCCTTCTTATTCGTTATGTATCGTGAAGGAATCACATACGACCCTTTAGTACTTAAATTGGTAAATGCTATTCCAGGGGTTCGTTTTAAACACACTTGGGTTGGAAGTCACTTTATCCCCATTTTATTTATCCTTGTTTTTATAAGTTTGATAACCTTACTTATGAGTAACGAAACCATTACTTTTCAATTTGCACCAAATACTCCAGTGAATGGTATTTGGATAATTATTCTTTCCCTAGGGATTTTTGCTGTTATTGGATATTTTGTTTTGAGATTTTTATCCGCAAAACGAGATCGTAATCGGGTCTTAATCATTGTAATTATTGGCTTCATGCTTACAGCCGGATGGTCAGCTATTGTAAACTATGGATTCAAAGGACTAGCAGAACATCAAAAAGATAGGATAGAACTGTTTTTGGGTCTAAAAGAAGATCCCGACGGTGAAGATTACAATAGAAATAGAGCAATGGCCGCTGTTGGCTCAGGAGGAATGCTTGGTAAAGGATATAAAAATGCATCGGTTTCGAGTGTTGAAAGTAATCATGTGCCGGAAAGTGAAACGGATTTTATCTTTTGTCCTTTTGCCGAAGAATGGGGCTTCACGGGATCTCTGGTGCTCATTTCACTTTTTATGCTTTTGTTGATTCGAATTATCATTATTGCAGAAAGACAAAGAGCCACTTTTAACAGGGTATACGCTTATGCCGTTGCCATGATTTTCTTCTACCATTTTGCAATTAATATCGGTATGAATATAGGGTTTGCTCCAGTAATAGGAATTCCCCTCCCGTTTTTTAGTTACGGAGGATCTTCTCTTATGTCGTTTTCAATTATGCTATTTATTTTGTTAAAATTGGATAGCCAACGTAGAGATATTTTACAATAGCTGAAAAGTGCAATTTTAAAAAGAAAGATTTCTTTATTTTTACATAACCAATTCGAAGTTACATAATGGCGAAAAAAG
>JBILIM010000061.1:0-7616 GCA_044349985.1 Crocinitomicaceae bacterium | reverse complement strand
CATCTTTGTTATTGTTTCAATCTGAAGCGGACCTGCCTTCAGTTGAGATGCTCGACAATCCACCAGAGTTACAAGCTTCCATTATTTATGCAGACGATGGAAAAACAGAACTAGGTAAATACTTCAAAGTGAATCGGACAAGCGTGAAGTTTAAAGACCTCTCTCCTTACCTTGTTGACGCTTTAATTTCTACGGAAGATGAACGTTTTCACGAACACTCCGGAGTCGATTTCCAAGCCCTGGGAAGAGCCGTTTTCAGTGCAGGAGGTTCTGGTGGTGCCTCAACCATTACGCAACAGTTAGCTAAACTGTTGTTTACTCTTGAACAACGTGAAAGAGAAGCACTCATTAGAGCTAGTGGTGGCCAAGTAGGTGATGAAAACCTTGGAAAGATTGGACGCATGATGAAACGTATTAACGAAAAAGCTCGTGAAAATATCATCGCAACACGTCTTGAAAAAAGATATACAAAAGAAGAAATTCTTACCATGTACCTGAACCAATTTGATTTCTTGTACAATGCCGTAGGAATTGAAAACGCCGCAAAGGTTTACTTTAACAAAAAACCTATCGATTTAACGAAAGAAGAAGCCGCAACCCTTGTTGGAATGTGCAAGAATCCAACACTTTACAACCCTTACAGTTTCAAAATAAAAAATTACAGTATCGATATTGCTAAAAAGCAGAAAAAAGATGCTAAAAATGTCACAACAAGCGAAATAAAAGAAGCCAGATCCGCTGATTCACTCAGAGCTGTATCGCGAAGGAATCAAGTCCTCATGCAATGGTTGAAAAATAGTGAGGCCGGAAATAAGGCATTGCGGTTAAAACTTACAAGGGCTGAATACGATCAGTTGAAAAACAAACCCCTCGTAATCAATTATCAGCCTGTAGATCACAAGGAAGGAATGGCGCCTTATTTTCGAGAATCGTTACGAAAAGAAGTTGCATCTCTATTGCTTCAAAAAAATACTGATGGCACGTTTAAATACCACCGATTGGACGGGAGTCCTTACGACATCTACCGGGATGGCTTGAAAATCTATACTTCAATAGACACCAACTTACAACATCATGCAGAAAAAGCCTTAGAACGGCATTTAAAGGAAAACCTACAAAGGGCATTCGATGACAACAATAAGTCAGTTAAAAACTTCCCTTTCTCAAATGATATAACGAAAGAGGAAATTGAAAAAATCATGCAAAATGCAAGAAAGAATTCGTTGCGTTATGAATCCTTATCAAAAATGGGCTTAACAGCATCTCAAATCAATGAGAATTTCAATGCCCCCGCCCAAATGCGCGTTTTCACATGGAAGGGTGAAAAAGATACGGTTATGACACCAAATGATTCCATCCGTTATTATAAATCCTTTTTGCACGCAGGTTTGGTTTCTATTGATCCTAAAACAGGTTTTATAAAGGCATGGGTTGGCGGAGCGGATTTTAAACATTTTGCCTTTGATCATGTCCGTCAAGGAAAGCGACAAGTAGGTTCCACTATAAAACCCTTCGTTTATGCAACTGCTATGCAAATGAAAGTGGTAAGACCCTGCGACCAATTTGCAAATGTGTCTTATTGCGTTGACTTAATGGATGCAAGCGGTAAAATCGATGGTATTTGGTGTCCGAAAAATGCTGGAGGTTCTGGAGCTGGTTCTGTATCTGCATCTACTGGTTTAGCTCAATCCATGAACAATATTACTGTAGCTGTTATGAAGGAAATGGGTGGATACCAAGGTCCAAAAACGGTATCTCAGCATTTAAAGAAAATGAACATTTTCCTAACTCCGGAGCAAGAGGTGCCATCGCTTTGTCTTGGTATCATGGATCTTTCATTATACGATTTGGTTGGAGCGCAGTGCGTTTTTGCGAATAATGGAACTTTTTTACCTCCAACAGCTATTCTGCGTATCGAAGATAGAAATGGTAAAACCATTTATGAAGCTGATCAGAAACCGGTTCCTGTTTTCAACCCAACTGTTGCCTATGAAACGCTTTTGATGATGAAAAAAGTAGTTACCCAAGGTACTGCAGGAAGTTTGCGAGGTGGGCAGTCTTGGGGTAATGTTCTTTGGCCTACAGCAGGAAAAACAGGAACTACACAAAGTAATTCAGACGGTTGGTTCGTAGGGCTTACGCCGGATTTGGTTACTGGTGTGTGGGTTGGTGCTGAAGACCGCTCTGTTCGTTTTCGTTCAATGAATTGGGGGCAAGGAGCCAGAATGGCACTGCCTATTTACGGATACTATATGCAAAAAGTGTATAAAGACCCCAACGTGGCATTAGCTACAGTAGATTTCCAAAAACCAAGTGATTATAACCGTTCGATGTTTAATTGTTCTGGAGGAGACGGCGGAGGATCGTCTTCAAATACAGCAGACACAGAACAACAAATTACAACACCTCCTCCACCAGATGAAAATGCTGTTGAAGAAACTGATTTAGGACTATAAAATGAATAAAGTAGTTAATAACGTAGAACAAGCGCTCGAAGGAATTCAAGATGGGATGACCTTAATGCTTGGTGGATTTGGCCTTTGCGGAATTCCTGAGAATTCAATTGCACATCTGGTAAAATTAGGCGTTAAAAATCTTACCTGTATCTCCAATAATGCCGGTGTTGATGATTTCGGGTTGGGTCTATTGCTTCAGCACCGACAAATAAAAAAAATGATCAGTTCCTATGTTGGTGAAAATGCAGAGTTTGAAAGACAAATGCTTTCAGGAGAATTGATCGTGGATCTTATACCACAAGGTAGTTTAGCCGAACGATGCCGTGCCGGTGGCGCGGGTATACCTGCATTCTTTACTCCGGCCGGATATGGTACCGAAGTTGCTGAAGGTAAAGAGGTACGCATATTCAATGGTAAGCCGCACATTCTTGAAGAAGCGCTGACTGCAGATTATGCCATTGTTAAAGCATGGAAGGGAGACACGGAAGGTAATCTTGTATTCAAAGCAGCTGCCAGAAATTTTAATCCTATGATGGCTATGGCAGGAAAAATTACGATCGCGGAAGTGGAAGAATTGGTTCCTGCAGGCGAATTAGACCCTAACTTCATTCATACCCCTGGTATTTTTGTTCAACGTATTTTTAAAGGTGAACGCTTTGAAAAACGCATTGAACAACGAACCGTAAGAAAGCGAAATTAATTTATATCGGTATTCAATATGTTACCGCCTCTTGGGGATAACAACCCGCGTGTTCATTTCTTTAACTTAGATATACTCAGGTTTTTTGCAGCATTCATGATTGTAATAATGCATGGATACAGAGCCGTTCTTGAATGGACTCAAGTACCGGAAGTTCTATTAAAAAATACGAGTAACCGCATTTATCAAGAAGAAAATCTAAACCATACTGGGCTCTTCCTTAAAAGACTCATTGACAATTTTGATTTAGGAGTTGAATTTTTCTTCCTGATTTCAGGATTTCTAATTACTTACCTCTTGCTATCCGAAATGAAATCAACCGGAAAAATTGATATTGTGAAATTCTACTTGCGACGATTGCTCAGAATTTGGCCGCTATATTTTTTAATCATTGCATTAACTCCCTTTATCCAAATCTGGACCGACTCTCCTCACCCCAATTATTTGTGGAGTGTTTTTTTCGTCAACAATTACGCCTCTATTTTTCATGGTCAGTTTGAAATTGGCCTGGCACATCTTTGGTCCATTTGTATTGAAGAACACTTTTATCTTTTTTGGCCTGTTCTAATTTTTTTAATTCCAAAACCCAAATTGCCTCTCCTATTTGCTTCCATAATTTGTATTTCATTTTTCTTTAAATGGTATTACTATCAATTTTATCCAAATTGGGATTTTCATCTTAAACTAAATACACTTTGCAGAATGGATACATTAGCCATTGGTGCTTGGATTGCCTGGTATGCTTTGAAAAAAAATAGGGTGCTTAATTTCTCCATTTGGATAAGGCTAATCGTATTTATTACATTTTTTATCCTCATTTGCTTCGTCGATACCCACCATTTCGCTACTGTTTTTGAAGCAATGTTTCTCAGATTGATATTTACTTTACTCTTTGTATTCATCTTACTCAACTATCTCTTCAATCCGAATGTATGTTTCAATTTTAAAAAGAAGAATGCACTTCACTATTTGGGAAAAATCTCCTTCGGAATATATATGTACCACAATATTCTGTTCGGTTTGCTGTTTCAAAAAGTAATTTGGCCTTTTAAACTGGAAGGTTTTTGGTGGTTTTGGTTAATTTATTTGAGCACAATCGCAATAATTTCTATTTTAAGTTTTGAAATACTTGAAAAACCAATACTTAAATTTAAAGATCGGTTCGCTATAGTGCCAACGCGCAGCTGATTAAAGACCAAATTAATTGTAATTTTAACCGTTAAAAAAAATTTATGTTAGACAAGAACGGAATAGCAAGACGCATCGCCCAAGAATTAAAAGACGGTTGGTACGTGAACCTGGGTATTGGAATCCCAACCCTTGTTGCGAATTACATTCCTGAAGGAATCGACGTTGAGTTTCAATCGGAAAATGGCGTTTTAGGAATGGGTCCTTTTCCATTAGAAGGAGAAGAAGATGCGGACTTGATTAATGCAGGTAAACAAACCATAACGGTAAGAAAAGGAGCTGTATTCTTTGATTCTGCAATGTCTTTTGCAATGATTCGTGGACAGCATGTCCAATTAACAGTGCTCGGCGCTATGGAAGTTTCTCAAAATGGGGATATTGCCAATTGGAAAATCCCGGGTAAAATGGTTAAAGGAATGGGTGGAGCGATGGATTTGGTTGCATCTGCCGAAAATATTATTGTTGCCATGATGCATAGTAACCGGGAAGGTGAATCTAAATTGTTAAAAAAATGTACGTTACCACTTACTGGGGTAGCTTGTGTTAAAAAAGTGGTAACTGAATTGGCAGTGCTTGAAATAAAAGATAATAAATTTCACTTGCTGGAAAGGGCTCCAGGTGTAAGCGTGGAAGAAATAATTGCCAAAACAGAAGGAGATTTGGTAGTGCCTGAATTCGTTCCTGAAATGAATATATAATTCTGATGCAAAAAAGGCAGTTTCGCGAAAACGTTTTTCTAGGTGCCTCACTGCTTTTTTGTTCGGTTTGGCTCACTTTCATGATGCTCAAAAGTGAGGTGCCCAATGATGTGGGTGATGGTATCATGCATTATTTTATTTCTAACGCATCATGGGAAAATCCTGAGCTTTTTCTTCACCATTGGGGAAAACCATTGTTTATTCTTCTTTCCTCCTCTTTTGCCCAATTCGGCTTTTACGGCATGGTTGTTTTTAACATAATGGTATTCTGTTTAACCGTACTTGTTGGGGTGAAAATACTTCGGAAAAACAAGGTGCCGGCTCATTTTCAAATACTCCTTCCCTTAATACTTCTTAAAGCACATGATATCGCCAATACTATTTTGGGCGGATTGACGGAACCCCTGTTTAATTTAAGTCTTGTCGTAGCGCTTTTCTTTCTTAGTGAAAAAAAATATTTCTGGTTTGCGCTTATCGTGTCCACAATGCCTTTTTTAAGGAGCGAAGGACAGTTACCCCTTGTCTTAGCATTAGGTATCCTGGTATTTGCAAAGCAATTTAGATATATTCCCCTTTTGACAGTTACTTTCATTATTTATGGAATTGTGGGGCTCTTTGTTTACCATGATTTCTTATGGTATTTCAATCAAAGTCCTTATGATATGAGCAATAACATCTACGGCGTTGGAACGTGGAGTCATTATTTACTTTCTTACAAAAATTATTTAGGTAATCCAGGATTGTACCTGTTCCTATTGGCAATACCTTCATTCATCTACATGCTCCGAAAAAAGCATAAAGTTGATTGGAACCTATGGATTTTCAGTTACGGCGTTTTTTTAGGAGTTCTTTTTGCCCACAGCTATTTTTGGGCAACAGGACAAAATGGTTCCTTAGGATTAACACGAATTGCAACGCAAGGCGTACCTGTTATTTTGGTTATGAATATTTTAGCCATTCATCATCACCCTTGGAGTAAACACCAAATGACTAAATGGGCGGCTTATATTTTTGCATTGGGAATTACATATGCACTGATAACCACAAAATACTATCCGAAAACGATGGAACCGCTTGATGCAGAAATCATTAAAACTGCTACATACTTAAAAAATCAAAATTTAGGCACCAGAAAAGTTTACTACCATTCCCCACTACTGTCTTTTGAATACGGAGAAAATCCCTTAAATCAAAACAATACCTTGATCTATTATTCCTTTACAGATTTGGATAATGATCTAAGAACCACGTTGAAACCTGGTGATCTAATTGTAAGAGATAGCCATTTTGGCCCCTTGGAAATGCTACTGCCATTGGAAAAAATTAGAAATCATCCAAGCTTAAAAATGGTCAAGCATTTTCTTAGTCCAAACCAAGTAGATGATGCTCTTAATGAGCAAGAAGGAGTGATGATACTCGAATACAAACCAAATATTGAAAATGAATACCAAGGTGAAGACACCACATTAATAATTAACGACAATCAAGAATTCATCGGGTTGAATTCATTTTTTAAAAACTCGAATACAGATTATAAACTCAAGTTATCGCTAAACACGAAATTCGATGGTTACACACTGGTATATGATCACGACAACGGTTCACAGTATAAAATGATGGATTTAAAAGCCAATAATAACATTAAAAGGGAATTCGTTATCTATGCAGATGGGAAAACCAAAATTTACATTTGGAATCCAAGAAAGTTAAAAGGAACCATTAAGCTTAAGGCGACCACTAATGAATAAAAATAGGGTGCAGTCCTACCTGTAAAAACGCATCTCTTCGATATATTTGAATACCGGTTCTGTAACCAGATAACGAAAGTCTTTTCCGTTTTTTATGATATTTCTAATGAAACTCGCAGAAATTTTCATTATTGGGACATCTTTCATAATCTTAACATTGGGATGTTCCATTACGGATTTTTCAGCCGCATGATTGGAAAACAATTCGTCCATTAAAACTGCCCTTGGATATACTAAAATTCTGTAATGCTTAAGGATTGCTTCATAATTGTACCATTTATGCAAACTACGCAAACTGTCCTCTCCCATGATGAGTGAGAATTCATCATTGGGATAATTTTCTTTGAGATAAGCAAGGGTTGTAGCAGTATAACTCGGCTTAGGTAATTTAAATTCGATATCACTTGCTTTAAGCCTAGGATTGTCTTCAATCGCTTCCTTCACCATGTCGAGTCTATGAAAATCCTTCAACAATGTAGCTTTGTCTTTTAACGGGTTATGCGGCGATACAACCATCCATACTTGATCTAAATCCGTTTCGTTTGCAAAGTAGTTGGCAATGATTAGATGTCCAACATGAATGGGGTTGAAAGTGCCAAAGTACAATCCAATTTTCATGCGTTTAGAAATTGTTCAACCCAATCTTTGGCAGTATGAATAGCTAATCCTAAATCTTCATTGACAAGAATTTTGTCAAATTCAGAAGCATACTCCAATTCCTTTCGTGCTTTAGACATGCGTTGATTGATTTTGTCTTCACTTTCCGTGCTTCGTAACCTTAGCCTATGTTCCAACTCTCCAATGCTTGGAGGTTGCACAAAAATAG
>JBILIM010000152.1:0-5003 GCA_044349985.1 Crocinitomicaceae bacterium | reverse complement strand
CTGCTCCCGTTTTGGGCTGTAAGGCTTCAACACGTATCCCCACAATCATTGAGGTTTTGCCCACGTAGTTTATGGATGCTTTTAGAGAAACCAACTCCCCTACTTCAACCGGATTTAAAAACTCAACACCATCTACGGCAACGGTAACACAATACCCACCGGCATGTTTTGAGGCACAAACGTATGCGACCTTGTCCATCAAGGAAAGTAGAATCCCTCCGTGAACTTTTCCACCAAAATTAGCATACGAAGGAATCATGAGTTCGGTTAAAGTTGTTTCCGAGTCTGCAATGGATTTGAAAGGTAATGCCATGCTATAACAATGATAATTTTAATACTAGTAATAAAATCGGGATTCCAACCAATACAATGAACGCGAAAAGGAAATATTTCTGATTACTTGTAAGCTTTTCGTTCAACCAATTTCCCATTGCAGTTTTTTGATAGTTCGCTGTGTTATCATTCTTAATCATTGTTCCATAATTATGCACTCTTTCATTTGTATTCAAAGGATTTGATTTAGAATATGAATGCATTCTATAACTTGATTTTCTAATATTAAATGAAGGACGTAAACCCAAAATAAATGACATCAGCGTAACAAGAATAAAAAGAACAATATAACCAACTTTGTAATAAAAGGATTTATTTTTATTAGCTTCACATAGCTTATATTGTTCTTCCAGATCATTTCGATCAGTACTAGGACTAAAACCAATAGTTTCATAACATGGACTATTAAGAAAACGTTCTAAATTGGCACCACTAGGTCCAGCATCAAAAGCAGTAATTTTTCCAGAATTATTCTCATCATTAATGCTACTTAAATAGTCATCCATGTTTTTTGCAGTTTCTTCAGCAGTTAGACCAACAAGAGATTGAATTCTCTTTTGATTTTCATAAAAATTTTCTTCGTAGCTTTTATCTAAATCCGTTCTATGCACATAAACATCATTCGGGTTGAACTGACCTAAACTCTTTAATGTGATAATGAGGTTGAGAACTATGACAGTTATGATTTTTAAATTCCTCATCTTTTCGAAAACAAACTTGCTACTAAAAACACCAAAACAGGAAAAAAACCGTAAGCTATAAATTCGGGTAAATCATAAGTTTCGAGTAAACTTAAATCCCCCACAAAAGGATAAAAATTTTCATTTCGAATTGCGCTGTCATCAGCGGTTGTAAAAATGACAAAATGAGCAAAAACCCAAATAGATAATAACGAAATTGCAACCCTATTTTCTGAAAGAAAATTGTTCATAGTTGTGTTTAACAATGTTTTCAAATATATAAAACTTCAACTAAAGAGCATAAGTTGTTTTTAACTAAAAAAGGTAGTCCTGATTTTTGATGTACTTTTGCATATAAAATATTTAATCAACAAATGTACAGTTCCGAATTTCAACAAATCATAGATTTCAGAAGATCCAATCGCGTTTTTGATCCCAATGTGAAAGTACCTGAAGAGGTTATCACACGAAGTTTAGAACGTGCCCTACTTTCACCAAACAGCAGTAACATGCAGCTTTGGGAGTTTTACTGGATCCATTCTGAAGAAGTTAAAAAGGAATTCGTTCCACTTTGTTTGGGTCAATCAGCCGCAAAAACAGCACAAGAAATGGTGGTCTTTGTTACGCGAAAAGACTTGTGGCGCAAGCGTGCAAAATGGAATCTTGACCGCATTCAAGAAACTGTTGAAGGTGAACCCAACCGTTTACAAAAAGGAGGCTTGCAGTACTACGGAAAAGTGATGCCTTTGTTGTACATGAACGATGGTTTAGGCATCATGCCAACGATTCGAAGATTAATCAGTTTCTTCGGAGGCCTTAGCAAACCCTTTTTCAGAACAGGAGGAGCTGCCAATCAGCGTATTATGGTGCACAAATCGTGTGCTTTGGCTGCACAAACATTCATGTTATCCATTGCTGCAGAAGGATTTCATTCTTGCCCCATGGAAGGTTTTGATGCCTATCGTGTTCGCAAAGCCCTTGGACTTCCATGGGGAGCTGAAATCAACATGATAATTTCTGTAGGTAAAGGTACTGAAGAAGGTATTTGGGGCCCTCGATTCCGAGTCCCATACGAAGAAGTCGTTTTTAAAAAATAATTAAGGCGTTGGACTTAGCTTTTCGCGTTTGTCCAATTCCTCAAAAAAATCTACCAGGCGGTCCAGAAGGTCTTGCTCCTTTTTATTGATCCCATAAACGGCATCAGCCATTTCTTTGGCAACGTTAATGCATCGCTCGCGAACGTCAGGCTTGATAGCTGTATGGTGTTTTTCAACATAATTAACAAAGGACTCAAATGCTTCTTCGGCATCAGCGATTTCACTTTCAAGATAGGTAAATTCAAACTCAGGATAGTATGCTACAGCGGTACCAAATTCATCTTCTCCTTTTACTACGGGCATCAGGTGGTTGTGAATAATATCGATAAGTTTATCCTTTTCTTGTGGGGAAACTTTCCGGTCCACATCGGCGATGGCATAAAGTAATTTACCAAGTTCCGAATAGAGTTGTGTATATTTCATATGTTTATTTTTTAACTGCTTTTACAACAACAAAAGAGCCTTCGCCATAACCTGGCCTAGAGGCTTGATATTCATTTATATCGTCTAACTTACCAAACAAGGTTTGGGAAATGGTAAAATCGTGAAATTGGGTATCTTTTAAAACAGCTAAAACTTTTGTCAAACTGTAAAAATTTGCTTGTCTGTAAAAACGGCTTCGCTGTCGTTTCTCCTCATAGAGTTCACCAATTAAACTATCGCGTTCGATGAAACCTATGATTAAATTTCCACCTCTTTTCAATACCCTATTGGCTTCCATAAATGCTTTTTTCATATTGAAAAAATAACTGATACAAGATGCCATCAGCACGAAATCGAAATGTAAATCTTTATACGGTAATTTTTCTGCTACCGCATCCATTACCTCAACTCCTCGCGCTATGGCCATTCGTCTCATATTAAAGGAAGGTTCAACTCCTTCTTTTATTCCCAGTTCGATTGAAAACCTGCCGGTACCCAATCCTACCTCAATACCATGGCTTTCGCCATAAGGCATCATTTCCCTCAATGCCTCTACCTCTGATTTGAATACAGAAGGATGGTTGTCAAACCACTGATCGTATTCCAAGACATATTTATCGAAGGGTTCTATCTTTTTTACTAATTGTGTCATAATTTTAATTTTTTTAAGGATACCTTAATTGCAGTGCTATTCCTTCCCATTGATCTAGCATTCCTTTATCCGTGAATAGTACATTTCCTCCATTTTTTCGAACCAAACGAATGATACGTTCATAAACTTCATTGACCAAAAAATGCTCTTTTTCTTTGGATCGCGTGCCTGCATGGTACGGTAAGCCATTGGCTGTAACATATCCTAAATAATTGTATTCCCTGTCAAGAATCAAAGTCCTTCCCTTGGCTTCTTCTGCCGCATTAATGACTTGTTGCAAACCAAAAACAGCGAGGTTCCTTCCAATATCTTCCTTGAGTTGCTGAATCATTTCCACCGACTTTAATTGTGCAATGTCTTGTAATTTCTGCCAGGATTTTTTACCTAATGTAATGGTGTCTTTGAACGAAAAGCTTCCTAATATTTTTCCATCAACTAACTTTTTATTTTTTGTTATTTCCAAAAAGTTGCTCATTTCATTGGTGCCAGCTGAAAGCATGAAGACTTCCTTTTCATCAATATAGTTCAGTAGTAAATGATCGATTTTTCGATAAAATTCCTTCTGTCTAATTTCATGAAGCGCCTGAGTATCCTTTTCAAATTGTTTCATTACCGTACTTCCGTGGCTCACTATTTTTGATGTTTGTGCATACTCGAATTCTTCCTCATAAATCGCCGGAAAATCCACATTCATTACTTCGTTTAGTGCATCCTCCAAACCCTGATACAGATGAGCGGAATGTTGTTGAATGGAAAGCAATGTATAGCTTCTCATTTCGTACAAATAATAGAACAATTCCAACGAAGAAAACTGACTGTTGACGGATATTTTCTGGTGCACTTCAAAAGGAAAATGAACAACTTTAGCCAATTCAGCACTGACAAAGATTCCAATTCCTTTTTCGACATGCAGAAAATCAATTTGTTGATACGCTTCATCCAATTTTGCTGTCAGCATTTGAGCACTCGAGTCTTTTTTGCTTGCCTTCATTTTTAATAAAGTTTTGGCGGCCTCGACAGCTTTTTTTATGACAAGATGATCCTGTTGTCTTTCCGGAGAAAGATGGTGAACCGGTGCCACAATTGAAATACAAAAGGGTGCCGAATAATCAACGAGCGAACTAATTTCCTTATTGGTCATGTTTCTTTTTTTTGATTTAAAAGACCATTGAAATCCAATGGCCTTTTTAGCTTTAACACAAAGGTGATTTGCACTTTCTTATGGAACCTTAAAATGCTGAGGGTAATTTGGCTTCGCGTCGTGTTGCTACCGCCTGAAGTGTTTTCATTAAATTTTCACCAGCTGCATGAACGTCACCAACAGCTTCTTTTCCTTTAGCTACAGAAAAATTCAAAAGTTTATTCAGCGATACAATTCCTTGCAGGCTGCCTTGCTCATCAACAACAGGCAGTCTTCCTATTTTTCGCTCACGCATTTTTCTCAATGCCTCGGAAACATCTTCCGTACCTCTAATGGTTTTTACGTCGCGCGTCATGATTTCGCCAACCGTGCGATGTTCAATTGCTTTATTTGTATTTTGGGCCAAAGACAGACAAATATCTCTATCTGTAATAATACCTAGAACCCTCTTGTTTCTATCGACAACCGGTAAGGCACCGCAATTTGCCTCACGCATCGATTGTGCAGCATTGTGAATATTGGTTTCCGGAGTACAAAACTTTAACGCATTCGCTGTCATGATTTCTTTAACTTTCATTGGATTAAATTTTTATTAGACAATTATTGTTTTGTAGCAAATTAATGGCGAAAAAGAGCGGATTGAAAAGCCATTTATCAGTCTTCGTATTGATATTCAT
>JBILIM010000151.1:0-5016 GCA_044349985.1 Crocinitomicaceae bacterium | reverse complement strand
TACCAACAGTTCCAAGCCAATAATTGTCTTTATCAACTTGACACATGGATGTTATCGTTGTTTTTGATGTTTTTAATAAGATGTTGTTGTATTGATACGGAAGTATTTTTAATCCCGATTCACTTTTACTTAACGTGTTCAATTCACCCGAAGCCGTTGCAAACCAAAAAGTGCCATCGTTGTCTTTGTAAATTACGCGGCACGAACCACTGGTTATGGTGTTGCTGTTTTTTACGTCGTGTTCGAAAAATTGCACTGATTTTTTGGCTAAATCATACAAAACAACACCAGACTTTGTTCCAAGAAAAAATTGCTGATCTTTATACTTCACAATGGCATATACCTTATTGTGTTTATCGCTTTCTATTCCTTTTTCAAAAGAAAGTTTCGTAAACGAATAGGCTGTTTTCGAATAAATATCCAAACGAAAAAAACCATCCATACAACCCACTAATAGTTGTTTATCATTTAGAACATATAAAGATAATACGGTAGTTTCTTCGCCTTCTTCAACATTTTTTAGGTTACGGTTGCGGTAATACTGTTCAAATTTACCGCTTTGCCTGTTGTACTTTGAAACGCCCAAATCTGTACCGATATAAATACAAGATGTTTTAATGTCTTCAGCAAAACACCATACGTTGGGAGAAGGTATACCTGTTTCCAAGTTTCCACTTGGACCAATCCCCATTATTCCTTCATTCAAGGGATCAAAACTCGATAAACCTCTGTTTGTACCCGCCCAGAAAACACCGGATGCATCTTTGAATAAAAAATTTATGTCATTAAAAATCAATGCGTTTTTCTGAAAGATATCCTGCGTGTTGTTAAAAACCTTTCCAGAAGAAGTAATAGTGAATAGTCCTTTATTTGATGTGGAAATAAACCAAATATCGTTATCCTGTAAATAAATATCAGAAACAGACAGTACACCAAATTCAGCATCAACATTCTCAAACTTTCGCTTTACTTGATAAGTGTTTAGGTTTAATTGATAAACACCTTGATCCGTCCCAAATAATATAGCGTTTCCAAAAAACTGTTTGATTTTGTTAACCACAGGTTGTTCCTGCGCTTCTACATTCAGTTTAAATGCAGTTGTTTTTGTTCGGTTTTTATTAATTCTGTACAACCCCTGGTCCTCTGTGAAAAGAAACAAATCACCGTTTTCTGCACTATACACGTGATTGATTTTCTTGGAGTTTATCAAACTGGATTGATCGCTAAAACTTAATGTTTCTGTATTAAAGAAATACAATCCCTTGCCGTAAGAACCTATCCATAAATTATTGTTCTCATCAACAGTTATGCTTTCGATTTGAAAAGCTGTTTTATCCTTTAAATTATGGGTTTGAAAGGTTTCTGTTGAAGGATTATAAACGGTTAATCCGTTCATAGTTCCAAACCATAGTTTTCCATCTTTTGTTTTAACAGAACACTTAATGAAGCTACTTTCTAAACCTATATTGTCATCTGATGTAAAAACTTCAAACGTTTTGCCATCGAAACGATTCAAACCGTCTTGTGTTCCTATCCAAAGTGAATAGTTATCATCTTGAATTATCGTTGTAACGGAACTTTGAGATAAACCGTCATTGATGGTATAATTGTTAAATCTATAGGCAGATTGACAAATAACGCTACTGATAAACAGTAACTGTATGATAAGTATTGTAATGCATTTATTTACAACCTTCAACTTCACATTCTTATTTATTTTGCTGGCGGCGTGTTGCCTTCAGTTGCAGAAATAGCGGAAGTTTCCAAATCCCTGTCTAAAAGATACATTCCTCCTTTATCGTTCCCAATTAATTTTACCTTGTCAAGTACCATTCTTGCTAGAGCTTCCTCTTCCAATTGCTCTGAGACATACCATTGGACAAAATTGTGCGTGGAATAATCTTTTTCTTGCAAACAAATGTCTACAAGGTTGTTTATACTATCGGTAACTTTTAATTCGTGTTCCAACAACAATTCAAAAACATTCGCCAAATCATTGAATTCTCTTGGTGGTTCATCTACTTTCGGGATGATCGCTTTTCCCCCTCTTTCATTCACAAATTTCACCAGTTTTAACATGTGAAATCGTTCTTCGTCTGAATGCGTGTACATGAACTTCGCCGTACCATTCAATCCGTTATTCTCCGCCCAAGAAGCCATTGCCAAATAAAATTGTGAAGAAGATGCTTCCTTTTGAATTTGATCGTTTAATGCTTTTTCAACCCTTGTATTCATATATCTGATTTTAATGTAAAAATAACGTTGAAATATCAATATTTTGCAGTATTAATACATATATTTCAACAAGATGTTTTTAAGTAGATTTAATATGCTTAATATATTAACCTTACCTTCGTTAAATGACCAGGAAAAAGACGCAAAAAAAAGATAAAATGAAAAATAGCCTTACCTACATTGTGAGTAAGGTTTTCGAAAAAAATCCCAATAGTATCCTAACACACAAACAAATTTGTACCCTGATTGATGTCAGAGAACACGAACTCAGAAAATTGGTTTTCACCATTTTAGAAGACTTATGTAAACAGGGAAATCTTACAAAACATGGTCACGGTATTTATGGTATTAGTGTTCAAAACCTCATAGAAGGAACCATAGAGTTAACAGCAAGAGGTGGAGGTTTTGTAATTACAGATGATGAGGAAGATGATATTTACATTGCGCCAGATAACCTAGGTCAAGCACTCAACGGAGATCGGGTAAAGGTTCGCATCATTAAAAAGGGTAAAACACGATTAGAAGGCGTTATTTCCAGTGTTATTCAAAGAGATAAAACGCAATTTGTTGGAACAATTGAAATGCACGCCAATTTTGCTTTTTTAATTCCTGATAATCTTAAATCTGGTACTGACATTTACATTCAAAAAGAACATTTAAACGGTGCAAAAAATGGCGATAAAGCCTTGGTTAAAATTTCTGTTTGGCCAAAGTCATCGAAGAATCCTTACGGTGAAGTTGTTCAAGTTTTAGGTAAACCGGGTTCAAATGACGTTGAAATGATCAGTATTCTTTGTAATCACGGTTTAGATTATACGTTTCCACAAGAAGTAATGGAAGAAGCTGAACGCGTTGGATTGGAATTGGATGCAGTAGAAATTAAAAATCGTAAAGATTTTAGACCTATCACCACGTTCACCATCGATCCAAAAGATGCTAAAGATTTCGATGATGCCTTATCTTTTAGCTTCTTAGATAACGGTAATTATGAAATAGGTATCCATATAGCCGATGTAAGTCATTATGTTCAGAAAGACTCTGCTATGGATAAAGAAGCTTTAAAAAGATCCAATTCTGTTTATCTTGTTGATCGCGTTATTCCAATGCTTCCAGAACAACTTTCAAATTTAGCTTGTTCTTTGCGACCAAATGAAGATAAATTCAGTTTCTCAGCAGTATTTGAAATTTCAGATAAGGGTAAAATCTATAAGGAATGGTATGGTAAAACCGTTATTCATTCCGACAGACGCTTCACTTACGAAGAAGCACAAGAAATTCTTGAAGGAAAAGCAGGTGATTATGAAAAAGAATTGTTGATTTTAGACAAAATTGCTAAACAACTCAGAGATAAAAGAATAAAAAACGGAGCACTTGAAATTGAGTCTGAAGAGGTACGTTTTCGTTTAGATGAACATGGTCAACCTCTTGAAGTTGAAATTAAACGTTCCAAAGACGCACACAAGCTCATTGAAGAATTCATGTTGCTGGCCAATAAAAAGATTGCCTCATTCATTGCAAAACCTAAAAAAGGAGAAACAGTGATTCCTTTTATTTACCGCATTCATGATAAACCAGATATAGCTAAAATAGGGGTATTTAACGTTTTCATTAATAAATTCGGTTATAAACTCGACTTCACTCATCCAGATCAAATTTCAACAAGCATCAATAAGTTACTTACGGATATTCGATTAAAAAATGAACATTCCATCATTCAAAGTATGGCAATTCGTTCAATGGCTAAAGCAAGTTACGATACCGATAATATCGGACATTACGGATTAGCCTTTTCCTATTACACCCATTTCACCTCTCCCATTCGTAGGTATGCAGATTTGATCGTTCACCGTATCTTACAAGAAGAATTAAGCCATAAAAAACACCTATACAATAACGATCTCAATCTGATCTGTAAGCGTATTTCAAAAATGGAGAAACGTGCTGTTGAAGCAGAGAGGGAGTCTACAAAATATTTCCAAACTGTTTTTGTTGCAGATAAAAAAGGTGAAATTTTTAAAGGTACTATTTCTGGGTTAGCTGATTTTGGAATTTTTGTAAAAATGGATGAAAACCATTGTGAAGGAATGGTCAGTTTACCAAATATCCCTGGTGATAGGTATTATTTTGATGCTGAAAAGTATACCGTAATTGGCTCAAAAACGAAACGTGAATTAAATTTAGGTGATGCTGTTTGTGTAAAAATTGTTGATGTCTATCCGCGAAAACGACAAATTGAACTGGAATTAATTATAAATTAAACCGTCTTAATACGTTTAGCTAATTCATCACGATAAGAACCACCAATGGGAATAAATTTCTGATTGCCTTCAAGGGTTAAATTGGAAAATTCGATTGTTTCTATCTTATCCAACCGAACAATATACGAACGGTGCACACGAATAAAATCTTTAAACCCTAAATTATTTTCTATCTCTTTCATGGTAGAATGTATCGTGAACTTTAAATCTTTCGTGTATATAATCACGTAATCTTTCAACGCTTCGATGAAGAGAATGTCCTTGGTTTTTAATTTGGTTTGCTTTCCTCCTGATTTAATGAAGATAAAATCGTGTTGACCTTCTCTTTGTTCTACGATTGAAAATAAAAAGTTACGCTCACGCTCAATTTCTTGCTGTTTCGAATGTTTATATAGCGCTATTTCTATAGCTGTTTGGACATCAACTTCTTTGAATGGTTTTATGATGTAACCAAACGGTTCAGTATATTTCGCATTTGATATGGTCGCTTCATCAGCATAGGCGGTTAAATAAATTATTGGAA
>JBILIM010000150.1:0-5023 GCA_044349985.1 Crocinitomicaceae bacterium | reverse complement strand
CCAGGCAAATTGTACAGGTGATGACAAGATCAACGTAACTTGGACGACTGCTTCTGAGCACAACACCAGCCACTACATCGTTGAACATTCCAGAAATGGTAACGATTGGGAAGCGCTTACAATGGTAGCAGCAGCAGGTAACTCAACAAGTTTATTGGATTACACGTACGTTCATGAGAATCCAAATGCAGGAACCAACTATTACCGCTTAACACAATACGACAATGATGGTGAGTTTGAGCAATTCAATGCTGTAGCAGTTGATTGCGACAACATGAACAACACCACTACATTGAGCACCTATCCAAACCCAAGTGAAGGAAGCTTCTACATCAGCTTGTTCACAGAGGATATGGAAGGCGCAGGAGTGATTACGCTAACAGATGCAAAAGGCACTGTGGTATACACTCAGGATGTAAACATCCAAAATGGCAACACGATTTTCCACATGGACAATCTGAATGTTGCGCCGGGAATGTACTATATACAAATAACCAATGGTAGCATTGCTACTGATATAGTAAAACATAGTTTGCGATAAAAACTAGTTTACAAGGTCTGAATGATAAAAGGGAACAAGTTTAAAACTGTTCCCTTTTTTGATTTTAAAAATGAGTAAAAGTAGAATTAAGTGAAAGGATAAATCAATTTCTATAATTACGTTTCAATAGTTTAATTTCTAGATAGTAAACTTAGCGAATATTCATTTGGTGACATTCCTTGTAACTTTTTAAACGCCGTAAAAAAGGGATTATAGGAGGAAAATCCAACATTGATGGCCAATGATTCAAGTGTATTCGATTTTAAAAATCCCGATTCGATTAATTTTTTAGCATCCTCTATTTTAATATGCGTTTTATATTCTGTGAAAGAAACATTACAATGGTATTTGAACACATAAATTAAGTGACTTAGGGGAATATTCATCTCTTTTGATAATTCTAAAATATTCACTTTTTGATTCCGAAAAAAATGCTGATCGATGCATAGAAAATCTATTTCTTTTACAATGTTCAATATATTATCATCTATTTTTTCCTGCAACTTAATATCTTTTTGAGTGGGCACTGAATCCTTTTGAAAATTCCAAAAAGATGAAGTTTTAACTGCCTGTATTATTGATGGATTTATTTTCCTCTGAAGTTTTGGAATCCCAAATAAAATTTCTGGGGTAAAAATAATTTTTATGAAAACAATCAACCAAATTAAACTTTGAATAACAAATAAAAATTCGCCTTTCAAACTTAAATTAAAATACAGCTCAAACGATAATGATAAGATAAATCTTAAAATCATTACAATTGATAAAATATAAATGGTTATTGTCCAACCTCGAATAAGTGTAATTTGATTGTTTCGATTTTTCTCAGGTATGTTCCACAATTTATTTTTTAACAAATAAAAAGACTTGAAACTGTAAAACAGCGACAATACCATTAGAAACATGTAATTCAAACGCTTAAAAAAGAACATCTCATCAAATCCGAATGCGAACATCAACATGACGTATATAATAAACAAAAATGGAATAATGAGATGAATTAAGTATTTCCTGTTTAAAACATTCGTGTCGTCTAAAATCGAATTAAAATACAAAAAATAAAATGGGAAATTAAATACCATAATCACCCTCCAAGGACCAGAATAGTCATCGGTATAATCCTGCAATCCCAAATTGTAAGTTGATCGCAAAATAAATCGTATCATCGTCAGAGCAACAATTAAAATCCAAAACAAGTTGATGGCTTTGTTTGATTTAATCGAAAACAACATTATAGACAATGTTATTAGACCAGCAAAGCATGTACAGATTAAAATAATACTCTCTATTACCATCAATATAATTTTAGGCAGAAGGTGATTTGAATTTCCGAAAACAAATGTACATACTGAAAAACGTTACAGTTATTTATTAATTCCAATTCTGCAACAAAACATCTTACCGAAACAGTGAAATATTTACTGAAATGAGAGATAGTGGCTTGCGGATTGTCTTCAGTTCAAAAATCACGTGATACTTTTGATGCAGCTTTTGCATTAAACAAAACGTGCAAAACAGACTTCTTCGAGAAGCATTAAAAATTTTGTTCAGACCAATTTTTTTAAAACGTAAATTATGAAAAAATCTTTAAACGAACTTTTAGTTCGAACGTTCTCTTGTGTGTTACGCGGTAGTTCACTGCGCAAACAACGTGCTTTATTTCTTATTGTACTTTCAATTTTTGGGACTTTGAAAAACCATCATGCCCAATCGAATCTTTGTGTTGGCTCAACATCACAAATGACCTATTCTGGAAGCGGTGGCTCATGGGTTTCGGGTAATACAGGTGTTGCCACAGTTAACCCAAGCGGACTAGTTACAGCAACAGGAGCAGGAAGCACTACTGTGAATTATCAAACAACGAATACAACCAATACCTCTTTATATTGGAATTTCGACAATTCACCATCTGTAAGTGGCAGTATATACACGTACAACCCTACCACAACATCTAATAGTGGAATACTTTCAGGAATCTATACCTCTTCCGGTTCCTCGTCTAACTCGGGACTCACGCCTTGGGCTTATTGGGGAAATTGTGTTAAACAAACCAATTTTGGTCCCCAATACTCGTATATCGAATTTGTGACAAGTGCAGCAACAACAAATTTAAGTTCCATGTCCTTTCAGGCTTGGCACAACCATAACAATGGACAGTCCGGCTCCGGAAGTTATACTGTCCAATTACAAATTTCGTCTCTCTCAGGTGGTACTTGGAGTGCGTGGACCAATGTTGGAAGTTTATTTACCTTTTCGAGTGGCGCCACATCCCAACCGAGCCCAAATACTTCTCATAATATTAGTTTAACAGGAAGTAGTGTACCGGCTGGAACGCATAGAATCCGATGGTTCAAAACGTCGGGATCTACAAATGGTGACGGTTACATTATGAATACTGTAACCTTTAGTTGCCAAAGTGTTGTAGCAAATGTTTTCAATACCAACACCATCAATGTCAATGCGATTCCTGCTCAACCGAGCACAATAACCGCTCCTTCTGCAATTTGCCTTAATACATCCGGAACTTACAGCGTAACGAATGTTCCTGGTGTAACTTATACTTGGTCCTATTCAGGTGCTGGAACAATTACCGGGTCAGGAAATAGCATTTCATTAAATGCAAGTACTGGAGGAACGTTAACGGTTACGCCTTCTAACAGTTGCGGAACAGGAACAGCTCGAACGTATATCATTTCATTTACCGCATTAAATAGCGGTGCTCACGATGCAAGTCCACAAAGCTTGTGTAGTGGTGGCGATCCTGCAAATTTGACATTCACAACACCGGTTTCAGGTGGAGCAACTCCGTATACATACCAATGGCAATTGAATGGTGCCAACATTTCAGGAAGTACAACAAATTCCTACAATCCGCCAGTGCTGAGCGCTGGTAGTTATTCGTACAATTGCAAAATTACTGATGCTTGTGGAAACACAGCTTTTACAACTCCAAAAGTTATTACGGTAAACGCAGCGGCTACAGCACCAACGAGCATTTCAGGAAATTCAATAATTTGTCCAGGAGGATCCGTAACCTTAACTGCAGAAGGCGGTACTGGAACAACCTACCAATGGGGAACAGGAAATACGCCTGGTAACAATACGATTGCAGGTCAAACCGGAGCAACTCTTACTGTATCACCAACCGCTACTACAACATATTGGGTGCGCAGATCTGCAACCTCTCCATGCACTGGAGGAACAACGAATGGTGTCACTTTCACTGTATTTATTTCTGAATTACCTACGGCAACTGCCACTGCATCAAACACAACTGTTTGCCCCGGAGGGAACACAACGCTCAACGTTACCACGAATCAGGTTATTGCTGCTCAAGACTTTGACAACTTAAACACTCTAGGTTATTCATTAAGTGCCGGGGCAATTGGAACAGGAACTGTTGGTGGTTCAGGATTACCTGTAAATGCTACTTATGGAATAAATAATTCAAATGCTTATTTCGCCAGCAATACAACGCGAACAATTACTTTTGATAATGTTGCTAATTTAGCTTCTTTTACCAATAAGAAACTTGAATTTAGAATTGCAGCGTTGTCAGGAAATAGTTCAAATGGACAAGACGCTGCAGATAACGTTCGCTGTTCTATTTCAACTGATGGCGGAACGACGTATTCAAATGAAATTCAAATCAATGGAAATGACCAAAATACTTGGAGTTATACCTCTGGAACAGGCATTGCAGAAGTTACTTACGACGGAAACAACACAGCACTAATAGTTGCCCCGAGTGTAAGTGGCGTTTCAACTTCCCAAGGGTATAGCACGGTTCGTGTCAATATTCCAGATATCACCTCTCAGATTCGTGTAAGAATTCGGATGGAAAACAACTCATCAAATGAAATTTGGGCGATTGACGATATCCGAATTACAGGAAGCCCAACGTCCATTGCATGGACGACATTAGTTGCTCCAAACATTACTTTGGCTACAACGCAATCGTCAATACAAACACCAACATCAAATACAACATATGTTGCAACCGTGACAAATGGTATCGGATGTTCAACAACAAGTCAGGTAGCTGTATCAATTACAAGTCCTACCCTTTCTTCTGCTCCATCTTCCGGAAACGCAATTTGGAGAGGGGCGACAAGTACAGATTGGAATACTGCTACTAACTGGTACAGCTTCGATGGTACAGCTTACACAGTTGCTAATACGGTTCCAACAAATGCAATCGACGTTATCATCCCTGCAAACCAAACATGTGTGCTTGTTCAACCAAGCGTACTTTCAGCAACAACTAATACAGGAAAGAATGTTTTGATTGAAACAGGTGCAACATTAACTTTAGCTGGGGGAACATTAAGCGTGGCTGGGGACTGGACCAACAACGGAACATTCTCTGGAAGTACCGGTACAGTTTCTTTCAATGGAACAGGGACAGCAACTTTGGGAGGAACATCTTCTTCAACATTTACGAACCTTTCTATAGATAAATCAGGATCAGTCGCGCTTTCT
>JBILIM010000232.1:0-3911 GCA_044349985.1 Crocinitomicaceae bacterium | reverse complement strand
CACAGAAAAAATTGAAGTCCCCGAAGAAACGATTGAAATTCAGTCAACAAGAACATCCAACATCAAAAAAAGGAAAAAAACGCAAAATGAAAGTCCTGAAATATTAAATTCCACAGAGCCAGTTACCACAGAAAAAAAAATCAAACAAAAGCCCTAAGGTCTTTTGTTTAAAACGAAAAGAAATCGATTCGTAATTCAAACCTTAAAATGCTTTGGATATTAAGATTTCCTGAAGCTTTATTTATTCGCCTAACCTCACCCGGATTCCAAATGAAGAATTAAATATCCAGTTGGTAATATTTGCTGCTGGCTTTGAATCGAAAAAGGTGTTGAATTCAAATTTAAAATCCGTTCGGGAACCAACTGAGAACGTTAAGGTATACTGGCCCATAAATCTGTAATCTTTAAAATCATTCCAAACAGGTTGATAATAGGTCACTGCTGTAAAAGATGTGGTCGATGTTGGGTTAAAATACCACGATATATAATTGCTCCATCTCAAATCTTCAATCTTTAGCGCTGACGATTGAATTTCTTCATATTCATAAAAAGTTGAAGTTCCGGCGAATATACGATAACCGTTTCTATCCAAGGCCTTAACGCGAAGACCTGAACCAAGTAATGTCCGAAGTCGCTGATCAAGTAACTGATTGTATTGAACCTGAGTATAACTTTCCCACTTCCACGGACTTTTTTTAGTTGCATTTTTTTTATTCAACCTGTAAGCGTAGCGAAAATGCGCCATTCCGGAATTGGCATAAACTCGATCTGCTCCTTTAGAATAAAACCAATCGGTCAAAAAGAGATAATAATGGCGAAAAGTTTTGTATTGAATTCTAGGGCGAAAAGAAGCGTTCAATAATAAATCTTTGTTGTCAATTAAAGAAAAACCGGCATCAAAAGCTCCACTCCAACCCATAGTATCATCATAAATCCTTCTATTTTCGATATTAACCACCTGTCCAAATCCTTGGAAAATAAATATCAAACCAAATACAATTATGAAAAATGATCTTTTCATCGTTTTGAATTTCTGTAAAGCAAAAAGGCAATTAACCCAAAAAGTACATTAGGAACCCAAACTGCAAGATATGAAGGAAAGCCAACTTTAATTGCAGCTACAGTTGTCACCTTCATGGCAAAAATATAAATGAAAATGATTCCCAAACCAATAGCGATACTCACACCGATGCCACCTCTTTTTTTCTTTGACGAAACTGCTACTCCTATTATTGTTAAAACATAAGCAGCAAAAGGATAAGACGTTCTTTGATGGAGTTCGATTTCGTAAACGGAAACATTACCCGATCCTTTTTGTTTTTCACGGTCGATGAACCTCTTCAACTCTGAATAATCCATTGCTTCTGCGGCATTAATTCTGCGGGTCATTTCATCCGCCCGAAAATTGAAAACGGTATCTATTTGTTTCCCTTCAATGAGAACATCCTTAGGATAACCCACTTTTCGAATGTAATAATCCGTCAATTTCCAATTATCCGTATTGGGGACATTGTATGCTGTTCGGGCTTTAAGGAAGGATTTTAGTTTTTTATTATCGGTATCCCATTGCTCAACAACGAAGTCGTTGATGAGCTCTTCGTCAGAATAAAAAGAAGAAAAATATACAATCTGATTACCAGGGTATTCGGCATGATAATCTTCTACGGCAAAAGACTCCCGGTAAAAATCCTCCTCAAATTGCAACCGTATTTTATTGGCATTTGGCAATACAAAATGATTCATAAAAAGGGAAAGCAGCATCAAAACTGTCGCACCAATGAGGTAAGGCCTCAAAAACCTAAGAAAGGATCTACCACTATTCCATATCGGAATAATTTCTGTGTTTTGTGCCATTTTGGCCGTAAACCAAATTACAGAAACAAATATGATTAAGGAAGAAAATAAATTTCCGTAATACAGTATAAAATTCAAATAGTAATCGAAAACAATAGAATTTAGTGGCGCATCATTATTTATAAACTCACTCAATCGTTCAGATAAATCAAAAACAACTGCCAGAAGCATGATTACACCCATCATAAAGAAGAATGTTTTTAAGAATTTCTTGATTATATAGCGATCAATGATGGTTAACATGCTACTACAAACGATTCTTGAGCTTCGGTATTATTTGATTTTTCCAACTTGAAAAACTTCCGGCTTTAATTTGATTTCGAGCTTCTTCAACCAACCATAAATAAAAACCAAGATTGTGAATTGTTGCTATTTGAATTCCAAGATTTTCTTTCGCTTTTATTAGATGTCTCAAATATGCTTTTGTATACACCTGATCGACATAGGTTGTTCCATTGGGATCGATTGGAGAAAAATCCTTTGCCCATTTTTCATTTTTAATGTTGATGATACCTTCAGACGTAAACAGCATTCCATGACGCGCATTTCGACTGGGCATAACGCAATCAAACATATCAATACCGAGGGAAATGCATTCCAATAAATTGACTGGCGTACCTACTCCCATTAAGTATCTCGGTTTATCCTCAGGAAGCACACCACAAACCAATTCGGTCATCGCGTACAATTCTTCTTCGGGCTCACCTACCGACAATCCACCAATAGCATTTCCGGAAGCATTGATTCCAGCGATATATTCGGCAGATTCAATCCGGAGGTCCTTATAGGTGCTGCCTTGAACGATAGGAAATAAGGTTTGATTGTGCCCATACAAATCATTTGTTTCCGACATCCTATTCACACATCGATCCAACCACCTGTGCGTCATGTGCATAGAATTTTTCGCATACTTATAATCACATGGATATGGTGTACACTCATCGAATGCCATGATAATATCCGCACCAATAATTCGCTGAATATCGATGGCCTTTTCAGGTGTAAAATAGTGATAACTTCCATCCAAATGGGATTGAAATTTAACACCTTCCTCTTGAATCTTTCTCGTTCCAGATAGCGAATACACTTGATATCCGCCACTATCGGTAAGAAGTGGTCGCTCCCATCCTATGAATTGATGCAAACCGCCAGCTGCTGAAATAACATCTAATCCTGGACGAAGGTACAGATGATAGGTATTTCCCAAAATGATTTGCGCATTGATGTCTTCCCGTAGCTCTTGTTGATGAACTCCCTTTACGGTTCCAGCTGTGCCAACAGGCATAAAAATTGGCGTTTCAATTACACCATGATCAGTATGTACAAGCCCTGTACGTGCTTTGCTCTGTAAATCTTTTTGAAGTATATCAAAGTGCATAAATTGTTGAAAAAATCAGTAAACAAAGATACATGTATTTCCTTAAGCGCCCCATCTTTGCACCTAAGCTTTATTAGAAATGCAATTTTTGCCCGCATTTGATTTTGACATTAAAACAATTCTTTTTGTTTTACTCGCATTTGCAGTATTGATTCAACTTTTATTTACCATTTTTATCCATGGACGATTGGCCTTTTTCAAAGTCAAAGCACCTGCGAATGCGTCCAATTTACCTCCGGTTTCTGTAATTATTGCCGCAAGAAATGAAAGCGACAATCTTTACGAAAACTTACCACTTATTCTGGAACAAGATTATCCGGAGTTTGAAGTCATTGTTGTAAATCATCAATCATCCGACGATTCAGCGTATCTTCTGAACGCCTATGCAAGGCAATACCCCAATTTAAAAATAATTGAAGTCGCTCGGAGTAAACACCTCAAGCTAGGAAAGAAATTACCGATTACGATTGGCATCAAGGGTGCAAAAAATGACCTATTGGTATTAACTGATGCAGATTGTAAACCCAATTCAAAAAATTGGTTAAAACATGTTTCTCAAGAATTATCATCTGGTAAAGACTTAGTTATTGGATACAGTCCATACGCCAGAAAAAAAGGCTTTTTAAATAAGCTTATACGATTCGATACCGCTTGGATAGGAATGAATTACCTTTCAATG
>JBILIM010000149.1:0-5054 GCA_044349985.1 Crocinitomicaceae bacterium | reverse complement strand
ATTGGATGCCAATTTGACACCATTGGTAACAACGGTGACCTTTTATGATATCCATATGGATGCAACGGTGCCTTCTCAAAAAGTTTTTGATGCTGAGGTATCAGATTTGGCTAAAGGGCTCTCTGGGTTGTATCCTGAAAAAACAGCTAGAGATTATGAATTATTGATTCGAACAGCGCGACAAAGAAAAAACAGATACTTACTCATAAGAAGTAAAGTAACCAATGAGGAGCGCAAAGCCATTCAAAAGTTACCCATTTTCAAACTTGGTCGCTTAAAAGGTGGGCTCATTGACACGGAAGAAAAATTGATTAGGAAATTTCCGCACGGTAATATGATGAAAAGAACTCTTGGTTACTATCGAAACAATAAAGATGGTGAATTAAGGGTTGGAATTGAAGGGGCATATAACGAATATTTATCCGGAGAAAAAGGCCTAGAGATTGAACAAAAAATAGCAACAGGTTGGCGAAAAACAGGGCAAATCCTAAAAGAGCCAGTTGAAGGTGCGGATGTAATTACCTCTATTGATAAAGGTATTCAGGAAGTGGCTGATTCAGAACTAGAGCGACAATTACGAGCTCAGGGAGCCAAAAAGGGTTGTGTTGTGGTAATGGATGTAAAGACCGGTTATGTTAAAGCAATTTCCAATTTAACCGTTACTGAAGATGGAAATTATGTTGAGGAATTGAATCAAGCTATCGGTATAAAAGAAGTTCCAGGTTCGACATTCAAATTGGCTTCCTTGATGGCGGCACTGGAAGATGAAAAAATCAAGTTAACCGATACGGTTAACGCTTATGGAAAATACAATTTCTACAATGTTACCATTAAAGATGCCTATGAAGCAGGATATGGTCGAATCACCATTCAACGTGCATTTGAAAAATCGTCGAATGTCATTTCCAAAGTTATTGATAAAGCCTATAAAAAGGACCCAGAACTATTCATTAAAAGATTAGAACAATTTGGTCTTACTGAGCCTCTGGGGGTTGAATTGTTGGGAGAACCAACGCCAACAGTTTATCGACCGGGTTCCCCAAATTGGTATGGAACATCTCTTGCCTCTATGGCAATTGGTTATGAGGTGCAACAAACACCATTGCAAACCCTAGCGTTTTTTAATGCTGTTGCGAACAATGGAAAATTTGTACGCCCCTTGTTTGTAAAAGAAATTAGACGGGGAGGGGAGCTTGTAAAGTCATTCGAACCTGTGGTTTTGAAAGAGAAAATTTGCTCCGATAAAACACTCCAATTGTTAAAAGGATGTTTGGAAGGCGTAATGAAAAACGGTGGAACAGGATCTGATTTAACGTCATCACAATTTACAATTGCTGGAAAAACAGGTACGGCAGAAATACTATCAGATAACAATAGATATGGAGGTAAAGGAAAAGAAGTTTATCAAGCTTCTTTCGTAGGGTATTTTCCCGCCAACGAACCCATATATTCTTGTATCGTAGTAATTTCCGCTCCTTCAAAAGATATATATGGTGCAAAGGTTTCGGGAACCGTTTTTGCCGCAATTGCAAATAAGGTTTACGCTTCCAAACTCAAATACCACTCCGCAATAAATGAAGCCAAAACCAAAGTGGCAAGTATCCCTAAAGTTCTGAATGGGAACAAATTTGATTTTATAAACGCCTTTGATTTTCTTGGTGTTAAGTATGCCATCACAGATGATGAAGAATGGTTAAAACCTGTTGCTGATTCAACAAAGATCGTGTTGAAGAAAAAAGCCATTTCTAAAAATACGGTTCCTGATTTAACTGGGCTTTCTGCTAAAGATGCTGTTTATATCATTGAGTCGCGAGGAATGGTAGCGCAAATCACTGGTTTTGGGAAGGTAGTAAAACAATCTGTACCTGCGGGAAGTCAAGTTTTTGCAGGTGGATTAATCGAATTGACTTTGAATTGATGGAAAAGATACTAGCAGACATATTGTTGGATGGTGATGTTAAAGCAACTTTTGGAGCTTTGAATTTGACAGTTTCTGTTTTGACCGCAGATTCCAGAATGGCTCATGAAAATGCGCTGTTCTTTGCTATTCGCGGCACCCAAGTTGATGGACATCAATTTGTGAATCAGGCATTGGCAAATGGCTGTATGGCTGTTGTGGTTGATCATAAAATCGAATTGCCAAATGAAGTAACCCAAATTATTGTAGACGATACTGCTGATGCTCTAGGCAAGGCTGCAGCAAATTTTTATAATAATCCATCTGAAAAATTAAAATTGATCGGAGTTACCGGAACAAACGGGAAAACCACCACCACCACATTACTGCATCAATTGTTTACCGGTTTGGGTTATTCGTGTGGACTAATATCCACTGTTGAGAATAGAATTGGAACCCAGGTAATTCCTTCTACACACACAACGCCTGATTCCGTTTCGTTGAATATGCTTTTGAATGAAATGGTTGAAATGGGTTGCTCCCATTGTTTTATGGAAGTCAGTTCACATGCAGTGCACCAAAAAAGAATTTCCGGAGTGCATTTTAAAGGTGCTGTTTTCACGAATATCACCCACGACCATTTGGATTATCACAAAACCTTTGCGGAATACATTAGGGCGAAAAAAGGGTTTTTCGATGGTTTGGAAAAAGATGCATTTGCTTTAACCAACTGTGACGATAAAAATGGTTCGGTAATGCTTCAAAATACCTCAGCGAAAAAGTTCACGTATGCATTGAAGCAAATGGCGGATTTCAAAGGTAAGGTTTTGGAAAATCAGTTTTCAGGTCTTGCACTGAATGTCAATGGGAAGGAGGTATGGACAAAATTAATTGGAGATTTTAATGCTTACAATTTATTAGCCGTATTTGGTGTGAGTCAACTGCTTGATGAAAATGAAACAGAAGTACTCACCATTTTAAGCAATCTGAGTGCTGTTGAAGGTAGGTTTCAATACGTTAAGAGTAATTCAGGTATCACTGCCATAATTGATTATGCGCATACACCTGATGCACTTGAAAATGTTTTGGATACCATTTTAAACATTAAAAACAAAACACAGAAGTTGATTACCGTTGTTGGCTGCGGTGGTGATCGGGATAAAGATAAAAGACCTAAAATGGCAAAAATCGCTGCGTTGAAGAGCGATCAGGTCATTCTTACTTCAGATAACCCAAGAACTGAGGATCCACAGCAAATAATTGATGATATGCTCGTTGGGATTTCGGGTAACTTAGAAAGTAAGTCAATCCATATCCTTGACCGTTATCAAGCTCTGAAAACGGCAATCAGCATGGCAAATAATAATGATATCATTCTTGTTGCGGGCAAAGGACACGAGAAATATCAGGAAATCAATGGGGTAAAACATCCATTTGATGATATGAAATTAACAGTTGAACTATTTGATAAACTTTCGAAATAATGTTGTACTATTTATTTGATTATTTGGATTCCCTAAACCTCCCTGGAGCTGGTTTATTTCAATTTATTTCCTTTAGGGCGGCAATGGCGCTCATCGCGTCTTTAATCATTTCTATTTTCTTTGGAAAAAGACTGATAAATTTACTCAGAAAGCAACAAATCGGGGAGACGGTAAGAGATCTCGGTTTGGCAGGTCAAATTGAAAAATCTGGAACACCTACAATGGGTGGGATCATCATTCTAAGTGCGATTCTAATTCCAACATTACTTTTTGCTAAGCTGCATAACATATATGTCATTACAATGCTCATTGCTACAGTATGGCTTGGTTTTATTGGCTTTCTGGATGACTACATTAAAGTTTTTAAGAAAAACAAAGAAGGTTTAGCTGGACGATTTAAAGTTGTTGGTCAAATTGGTGTCGGTCTGATCGTTGGTTGCATTCTTTATTTTTCAGATGATGTAACAGTTCACAAAAGAGTATCTGCTGATTACCAGCTTCAAGCCAAAGAGACATTCGTAACTCACGAGCATGTAAATGGTGACAACGAAAACTATAAATGGATCAAAACCGATGATATGACCACCACCATTCCTTTTGTCAAAGGAAACGAATTCAATTACAATTGGTTGATAGGTGATTTGGATAAATCTTACGGTTGGTTATTGTTCATTCCTATTGTAATTTTTATCGTAATTGCGGTGTCCAATGGTGCAAACATGACTGATGGATTGGATGGTTTGGCAACAGGCACATCAGCAATAATTGGTTTGGTTTTAGCGATTCTCGCCTATGTAAGTTCCAACGCAAAATTTGCTGATTATCTGAATGTAATGTACATCCCAAATGCAGAGGAACTGGTTATTTTTATTTCAGCTTTCGTTGGTGCTTGTATTGGTTTTCTTTGGTACAATTCCTATCCGGCTCAGGTGTTTATGGGTGATACCGGAAGCTTAGCCCTTGGGGGTATAATTGCTGTTTTTGCAATTTCCATTCGTAAGGAACTCTTAATTCCTGTACTCTGTGGAGTTTTTCTAATTGAAAATTTATCTGTCGTATTACAGGTCGGGTATTTTAAGTTTACCAAAAGACGAACGGGTATAGGGAAACGGATTTTTTTGATGGCGCCGTTACACCACCATTTTCAGAAAAAAGGTATTCATGAGGCGAAGATCGTTTCAAGATTTTGGATTGTTGGGGTGCTACTAGCGGTAATAACAATTGTAACCTTAAAACTACGATAAACCTTGAAGTTAGAAGGGAGACATATCGTGATTTTGGGAGCCGGAGAAAGTGGTGTCGGTGCAGCCTATCTTGCTAAAAAGGAAGGTTGGGATGTATTCGTTTCGGATTTTGGAATGGTGAAAGAGGAATTTCAGTCGGAATTAAATGCTTTAAATGTTGCGTGGGAGCAAGGTGGTCATGATTTGGAAAAAATACTCCAAACAGATCTTGCAGTAAAATCTCCTGGTATACCAGATACAGCAACGGTTGTAGTTGAGCTCAAAAAAGCAGGTGTACGCATCATCTCTGAAATTGAATTCGCCGCACACTATTCAAAGGCAAAATTTGTTGCAATTACGGGAAGCAATGGTAAAACCACAACTACCATGCTCACCCATCACATACTTAAAAAAGCAGGTGTTGATGTTGGTTTAGCCGGAAATGTAGGG
>JBILIM010000148.1:0-5056 GCA_044349985.1 Crocinitomicaceae bacterium | reverse complement strand
TGGGAATTCACTGGTACAGACAATACTATTGGCTATTCAAATAATAATCCAGCGTTATTTGGGGTGTTCAATTTCAATTACGCCTTCGTAAACAATAACAATGGACCGTATACTATATCCAGTCCTAGTGGTAGTTTTAATCCCAATAATGCTATTTTCTTTGACCATCAATACGTTTGTCCGAGTGATGTGCCGAGCACAATAAATCTGGGTTGGGAAGCCTATGAAAATGACGATGTCGGTAACTATGACATTGTCGGATTAACTGATGGTGAAACAGGGATTCAAAATGTTACGATGGCGGTACCTGCTGCTCCAGGTTCCTTGTTTTATAACTTTCAGGCAAACAGTACGGATGGAGGTTGCAATCAAGCATATCGAATCAACCTTGAGGTACAACGTTTGGCTTATGCTCCTGGAACTGTAATTCTTGAAAATGACATTTGCAATGCGAATTTATTCAATGTTAATACTACCTATACAACTGCCTTTTGTTTAAGCAGTGACCTAGAAAACAATGAACCTCGGGGAGGTGATGTTGCTGCAAACAACTCCTCTGCTTGGTTCAAATTTGTGGCTCCACCAAGTGGTTCCGTTGAAATCACAACCGATATAGCAGGAACCGAATTTGGTACCTACATTGAGATTTATCATTCAGCTGATGGTGGGAATTGCGGTACGGGTTTACAACCGATAACAGGGGCATTGGTTAAGGATAAATTTGAATATTTGTCTCACATCGAATTTTCAGATGGTGTTGATCTTTTAGGAGTTGATCCCGAAGCTCAAATATCATTAAATGCTTGTGATCCTATTCCATTGATTAGTTATCAGAAACTAATAGCCGGTGAAACGTATTATGTTCAGGTGGTTGGAGATGATGCCAATGATGCCGGTATTGTTCTAATTCGTATTAATGATCTTGGAGGAGGACCTTCAGGTGATTCTGAGGATATTCCATGCCAGTCTTTTACGGTTACACCATTAACCAATGTCATCTCATCTTCATCGAGCAGTCCGGTTACCGCCATTCTTGACTTCGGATGTGCATTCGATGGTGGAAATAATTTCGGTGAAACAGGATTGCCACACACCAATAATGATCCAAATAAGTATCATGCCTACGACTACAACCATCCTGCAGAGAACAACCCTGTAATGAACGAAAGTGTATGGTTGAATTTTGTGGCGCCACTGAATGGTAGAATTGTTTTTGAAACGGATTATCAATCTGCTTTATACGGTGAAAACAATGCACTTTTTGGTTACGATAAGCGATTTGCCCCTGGTATCCCTGCAGATTATTCATGTGCCAATTTGGAATTTATTGATGCAGATGATGGGGGAACAAATAGTTTTTTAGGTGGAGATCCAAGTGCAGTAATCAATGCGCAATGTTTAGAACCAGGTTATAAGTATTATGGAATGGTAGACCCATCTGATAACGTTACGCCACTAAGCGCACAAAATATTGCCAATTGGCTTTATGATCCTTCAGTGGCAGATCCAACACCAAATCCTCCAGGAAATGATATTCTCTGTTTGGCTTTTGCAGATCCATTATTCGAAATACCTGTAACGCCAGCTGGAACAAATCCAAATTTTCAGGCGGTTGCCGGTACAAACGAATTCGCTTGTCGAGAATATTTGGCGGGTGAACCAGGTGCAGCAACTGTTCAAGCCGATAGAGCCGACCAAACCGTATGGCATTATTTCACTGCCCCAGCTTCTGGCGCTGTTGAAATGAACATCAGAGCCTACATCGGTATGGATACCTTGCGTTATGCAATTTATGAGCTACTCAATGGTACAGAATGTTATGGAGGTTTAAATCCTGCAACATATACTAGCGATGGAACGCAAACCACTCCAATAATCACTCCTTTGCTTCAAGGTTCTGCCGGTTTTGACGGAACACAAGAATCCCTTTGTTGTTTAACCCCAGGTAAAATTTACGCCGTTCAGTTGGATGGTGGGGCTCCAGGTGATGAAGGTCAGTACATTATAGAATACATTCGTGAAATAGCAAGTTATGCAGGTGATGTATTTGTTGAATTAGCGAATGGAAATATCATTTCTATTGCGCAGCCTGATACCGCTTATGTGTGTTTCGGTGATACACTTCAACCAGGAATCATGCTCAATGGAATCGGGCAAACTACTTTGGATATTCCGGGTTGTTTAGATTTGGGATATGTCATTCACTCCACTAACCCGGTACCTAATCCGGCTTACAATTCAGGATTTACATTCATTGATTCGGTTCAATCGGCAAGTGGTACATTCGTGAACAATACAAATGGCTCTGGAACTTTTGGGAATCCTTCGTTTAATCAAGTGTATTGGGTGTCTCCATTGGCAGATGAACCTGCAAATTGGGGCGATTTAACATGTACTTCATCGACCGTAGAAAATGGTGTGCCGGTAGTATTCTTGCAACCTGTAGTTCCAGTTTCGAACTATAACAATGCAACTTGTGAAATTACCTTCTCCAGCTCTGGAGGATTGGCTTCATACAATGGTTCGAGTTTTAGTTACAGTATTGAGAATTCAACGGGTAATCTCGTGTCAACAGGTACTTTTGTTGCTGGCACTACGGTTACATTCCCAGTTCCTTCTGCAGAGATTTACACCATTTCTATTACAGACGGTGCGTGTCCTTACACCTTTACAGTAGATGCTTCTGCCTGTGCGAACCCATGTATCGTTAATCCGATTCAGGTATTTGCAAATGCAAGTATTTGTCAAGGTCAAACCATTTTCTTAGGAGGAGCCAATCAAAATACAGCAGGATTGTATACAGATGTATTTACCGCAGCAAATGGATGTGACAGTACAGTTTATACTACGCTTACAGTGCTTCAGCCTTCAAGTTTTGAGCAAACCATTACTATTTGTCAGGGTAACGCATTCCCTGTGGGGACTTCTGTATATACGACTTCCGGTGTTTACACGGATGTGTTTACAGCAGCTAATGGATGTGATTCAACGGTAACAACGAATTTATTTGTTGAGGCCATATTTACATCCAACACGAGTATTTCAATTTGTGAAGGTGATATTTATGCTTTCAATGGAACAAATTATGACGAAACGGGAACATATACTGCAACGCTAACTGCAGTTGGTGGTTGTGATTCGTTAGCAACATTATTCCTAACGGTATTACCAACGCCTACATCATCTGAAACAGTAACCATTTGTGCGGGCCAATCATACACTTTTGGTGCGCAAACTTTAAGTACATCTGGCACTTATCAAGAGGTTTATGTTGCAGCAAACGGATGTGATTCAATTAGATATCTTTATCTGACAGTAAATCCAATTTTGGATAGTGATTTCAGTGTGACAATTTGCGAAGGGCAGTCTTACACCTTCGGTGCTCAAGAATTGACATCAGCAGGAGTTTATTCAGAAAGTTATGTTACGGCTCAAGGATGTGATTCATTGGTAACGCTCTATTTGTTTGTAGATGATCCAGTTACATTCAATACAGACACATCACTTTGTATCGGTGAAACACTGACATTTGGAACGCAAAGTATCACAGAAAGTGGTATTTATTCTGAAGTGTTCTCCGATCCTCTTGGTTGCGATTCCATTGTTACTATGGAAGTAGCGTTCGTAGATTGTCAAGGTCCATTTGAAATCAGTAACATTGTTACACCAAATGATGACGGACAAAACGATACCTGGAAGATCTCAGATTACACACAAATATCCGGTTGTGCAGTAACGATATACAACCGTTGGGGACAACCGGTTTACGAAACGACCGATTACCAAAATGAGTGGGCGGGAACTAAGGACGGAGAGCCGCTTCCAGATGGTGTTTATTATTACGCTATTGTTTGTGAAGGCAATGAGTACAAGGGAACTGTTAATTTATTCAGATTTAAGAAATAGTATGGCCATGAAAAAAATGAAATGTATACTGTTTGTTGAAGCCTTGCTTACTTTTGGATCTCTAGCATTCGCACAACAAACTCCGCAATCCAATCTGTACGGATACAATCGTTTTTCCATTAATCCAGCTTATGCTGGGGAACAAGGTTGTACGGAATTGTATTTTTCTCATTTAAATCAATGGGTAAAATTGGATGGTGCACCTGTTACAAGTTTTCTCAGTGTCAATTCCAGAATCGGAAAATCGCTTGGTGTTGGAGGAAGTGTATTGATTGACAAGTTAGGGATGTTGCAACAAATTGCGGCATCTGGATCCGTTTCTTATGGATTGACTTTCGCCAGACAACACAACATTCGTTTGGGACTTACTGCTGGATATTATCAATTTAGGGTAAATCCAGAAGGTGCAATCGCTTTTGATAATTTGGATAATATCATAAATGGAGGCAGTCAGAGCGCTTCATCGATAAACACAGAATTGGGCTTGTTGTATCAATTTAAAGGCTTTGAGTTCTCTTTTGCTTCCAAGCAAGTGCTGCAAACGTATTCCAATTTTGGTTATTCTGGTTTGGATGGATATGGACTAAAAAGACACATGCTTGGATTTATGGGGTATCGTTTTGATATCAATAATAACTTTGGAATCAAGCCATCCATAATGTACAAAGGAATTGCGAACAATTCTCAGCTGGATTTTAATGCAGATGTGATCTACAAGAATATGATTTTCGGAGGACTGGGGTACAGAACGAAAGTTGGAATCGTTGGAAGATTAGGTTTGAATATTAGAGATTTTTTCTTTGTGGGATACAGCTATGAGGTTCCAATGCAGAATATTGCAAAATATACGACAGGTTCGCACGAATTGATTTTAGGGTTAAAGTTTTGTCGCAAGAAAGAAGAAGATTCACTTTTCGCGCAACGCATGGTAGAACCACAAAAGGAAATCGTCATCGTTATCGAAAAACAGATCGATACCCTAATTGTAGAGCGAATTGATACCGTATACGTTCAGCCTAAAATAGATTCTACATCTGATGAAGCGGCTCAACGTGTGCTTGATTTGGCTTCAAAAAACCTAGAGTTCGTATTTGATAAGTCGATTATCTTGAAAAAATCACATGCGGATTTAGAGTCGCTAGTGAATATG
>JBILIM010000146.1:0-5061 GCA_044349985.1 Crocinitomicaceae bacterium | reverse complement strand
ACCTCAACAAGTAAAGTAAAAGGTGGACCAACACAACCATTAGCAGAGGGCGTTACAGTGTAGGTTACCGTTTGTATCGAGTTAGTTGTATTTGTTAGTGTTCCACTTATTGAATTTCCTGCACCATTTGATTCTCCATTGACATTGGGGTTAGGGGTTACGGTCCAATTGTAGGTGGTTCCATTGGGCACAATTGTATTTGGAGGATTGTTTATTGGGGTATAATTGAAATTATTTCCTGTACAAATAGTTAATGTATCTGATGGAATAACAGGAAATTGAATCACATTAATTGTTTCTGTAATTGAATCCAAACCACATCCATTAGCTACAACTAACTCAATATCGTATGTGCCTGGTGATGTAAATTGTAAATTGAGATTATAACTGCCAGAGGTCCAAAAGGGCCAAAATGGGCTGCTACCATCACCTAAACTTCCTCCTGTCAAAGTATATCCATTGTTTTGAGCTATGTTCCAATAAAATGTATTGGTAGTATCACAACCACTGTTACCCACATTACCACCTGGATTTGAAGTATTTGATAAAGTAACCGTTTGATTAAGGCAAACCGTATTTCCTGGTGTTACTGTTATTTCAGCTTCTACTGCTTCGCTTACGTATATAGGACCAATAGATGAAAATGTATTACCACAAGCATTGGTTGCGATGATTGAAGAAGCAAAGGAATTTGGATAAGAAATAGTTGTTCCTCCCTGACCTGAAATAACGGATGTTGTTCCGCAACTGGAATTTACAAATGTATGTGTGACTAAAGAATTAAAAGGAGCTATTAAAGTATCAGCAGGGCTGTTATCATTGAATATGACAACATAAGTAGTATTTGGAACATTATTGGTTAAGAGATTGAATTCATAATCATTTGGTATACAAGCAGCATTCCCATTTCCTGATAATTGAATGGTAGGTGCTAATCCTAAAAAAACACCATATGTCCTTGTAATAACACAGCCTCCTGGAAGGGTGTATGTTATTGTCATCGCGTATTCATTTTGAACACTTCCGTTGAATGTGTGTGAAACCGCTGTTGAACCATTGTTAATTGTGCTATTGGGAGTTCCATCCCCCCAATTTATGTTCACAGATGTTCCTGCAGGTGAGGATGGTAAAGTGAAATTAAAAGGTACACCTGTGGCGCTTGAATAGGGTATTAGTGTACCACAATATCGAAAATAAGTCATTCCATCAAAATTTGTTGTGGAATAACCGAAAGTTGAAGTGCTTGGTGAAGCTAGTGTTGGCGCAATCGGATTGAAAGAATTATTAACAACTTGAATGTTAACACTAGCAGAGTTATTATTGCCAATAGATAGGGTTGCTGAGTAGTTTCCATCATTAGAGTAGGTAACCACATGCGGACCGATGCCATTTGGGGAATTTGGATTTCCTCCTTGAAAATTCCAGTTATAATTGGTGTTTGAATTGGTACCGGTTGATGTGTTCGTGAATACTATCGATTCTCCTTCACAAATTGTAATCACCCCATTCACTGCTGAAGGTGTTGTACTAAACGATGCCGTTTGGGCAAAGGTAGTAAAGCCCATTAGTAAGAAACAGAAGAAGTAAATCCAGGAAGGTAAAGTCGAATGCTTCCTTTTCATCTTTGTAATTTTTATTATCGATAAATCTTGTTTACCTGGGCACGGCTCGATTTGCATTTTAATTTTTTAATCCACTTTCAATTTATTATTGTCTAGTACCTGATTTTCAGGAGTTATTAATAAAAACACAGTTCTTCTGTTAAGTTGATGCTGCTCATCTGAACATTCCGAAACGATCTCATCTTCACACGGACAGTTCTCTAAAAGTTGATATTCACCATATCCTTTTGCAGTAATCTTATCTTTTGAAACTCCCTTGCTCAAAATGTAATTTACACAACTTTTTGATCGGTTCTCAGAAAGTCTTTCATTGTATTTGTAGGTTCCACGACAGTCCGTATGAGATTGCAATTCCACTTTATACTTAGGATGCGTATTCATGTAACTTACCAATTTGTCCAACTCAGATTTGCTTTCTGGACGCAAACTGTATTTATCAAAATCGTATAAAATATTCTTAATCTGAATGTACTGTGAGTCCGGGAGTTGTTTAAGTTTCAGCGTATAAACTATCGTATCGATACATTCACTATTGCTATTTTTTGGAATACTAAATCTCAAGTCTTCGTAATTAACTACTTCTAGTGTAATGGAATCAATTGCTGTAGCCCCTTCATCAAGGAATGTGTAGGTTGAATTGGTGGAAACGTATTGATTATCAACCTTTCCATCGCTATGATAAGTATACATTACAATATTATCAATACGTTCTCCCATAATTCCTTCGAATCTTAAATTGGTGAAGTGTTTCGTGTAATTTGACGTTAAACTGTAAGCTAAGTTGCCATTGTTTACGGATTCAAAAGTTAAGGAGTCCGCGGTCATATATTCATCACCATTGAATAAAAACTGGTAGTTTCTTCCTTTATCTAGTTTGGTAATCAAAATTTGACCCGCATCGTTGGTTTTTAATTCTTGTACGGTATTCGATTTCAAATCCTTAAATAGAATAGTTTGATCAATAAGTGGCTCTTTATTGCATGATGTTAAGGTAAGGTTTACCGAACATTTGAACGGCTCTTTGTAAATGGTGTAAATTTTATCGGTCCAAGCCTCTCTATTGGAAGAAATAAATCCATGACCGGTTTCTTCATTAATGTAAAATCCAAAGTCATCGGCGTTTGTATTTATAGGTGCTCCAATATGTTCAGGTTTTTCTCCTGTAAAGTCATAACTGTATATATCGAGTCCACCTATTCCTGACCAGCCGTTCGACGAGAAATAAAGAACCCCATCAGAGGATACGAAGGGGAACATTTCATTTTTCATGGTGTTCACTTCAGTTCCCAAATTTATGGGTTCAACCCATTTCCCCATCTCCAATTTGGTTTTTACAATATCGGCACCTCCCATGGAAAATTTCGGGTTGTCTGTTACAAAAACAATCCAACCATTTGTGTCCATCACAGCGTGCCCATTTGAATACATATGGCTATTAAAAGGAAACGGAATTTCTTCCCAAGTGTCGTCATTTTTTAGAAAAATACGTTGCTCCAAACGCGAGTACTTTACTTTATTGATGGTGTCCCAATACGGAAGGTTTCGAGTTAAAAAAGCCATCTTCCCATCCTTACTGAATGCAATTGGTCCATCATGAGAGGTTGATTGTTCGATTTCTCGCCATTGGTTGTGGAAGTACAAACGCGACCAGAATTTCTTTTGCCAAATTTTATATTTATCTTGCTCTAAAGTATCCAAATAGCAAATACTTAAAAATTCTTGTCCTGTTCTGTTATAGCTGCTGTTAATTAAACCAGCATCATCATTTGTGGAAACATATAATACAATGTTTTCATAAGGTACGGCGCAAAATTCTTCACCTTTAGTCCGAGTTTTAAAATCCCCAATACTATAATCACTCTTCGAATTTCGAAGCTCCATAATTTCTTTGAGATTCTTTGCCCATTGCATCACATCAGGATGTCCTTTGAAACGCTGGCCTGCCAAATCTATTGCACTTTTCAAATCCTCATGCTTATTGTTCAAGCAAAGCAATTCAAAGAACTGTAAATAATCCTCGACTGAATCGGAATTCCTTGATATTAAAATGCTATCCCATTGCAGTGCTTCTTCATATTTCTCCATATTAAAGGCTAAACCAGCTGCTTTACGAACGGGTAGTAAATCCGCTTGTTTAATTTCTAAAGCTTCTTCAGCCAATTCACACCAAATGGGATAAGCCTTTTGGTATTCAAGTCTATCACTCAATGATTGTGCATAAACGGTTTTGTAGGATTGTCCATAACATTGCCAACCAATGAAGACGAGGTATAGTAAAATAATCTGTTTCATATTTAAAAATATCTTGGGCTGAGGTAAGCGTTCTTTCTTGTTTTGAAATCCATTGAGATTACCAGTTCGTGACTTCCCCATTGACTAACCAATTTGCCGTTAATAGGAAAATCATAGGCATAACCTATGGTGCAAAAATCTTTCAAGATATAAGAAGCATTGAATCCAATAGCATCATGAACGCGGTATAAAAGTCCAACCCAAAATTGATCGTAAAATTGTGCCGAAAGATTTACATCTAGTGATGCCGGAGCATTGGCTGTAGATTTAAAAAGTAATGAAGGCTTTAGCGCTATCACCGAATTGTACTTGTAAACATAGCCTGCCATTAAATTAAAGTGACGCTGATAAAAGGCATTTTCCGTTGGACTGCCAAAAGATCTCTTTAACAAGCGGGGCATTGATGCACCGGCATAAAAGTTATTGTTATGTAAGTATAATCCTAGGCCAAAATTAGAATTGATAACTGAATTCGATTGTTGGTAGTTCAAATCCCCAATATCGGTTACATTCAACCCCGAAAAATTGAATTGTGCTTGTTGAATTCCTGCAGATGCTCCAAAAGACAATTTTAAATCTTTCTTATTCAATTGCATATGATAAGCAAAATGTGCCATTGCATCAAAACCTGAACGCGCACCTATTTTATCGTAATTTATTGTGGCTCCAATAGCAATTTTCTTCTTCAATACAGGTGCATGAACGGATAGAAACTGTGTTTTAGGCGCTCCGTCCCAACCTACCCATTGGGCACGTGTAACCGCCGTTACCGTTAAAGCTTCTCTACTTCCTGCATATGCCGGATTAAATTGCAACGGATTGAAAAAATACATTGACGTTTGTGCATCCTGCTGGGCATAAAGTCCCGTAAAAGAACACGTACAAATGATTATAAATATTATTTTTTTCATGGTAATTAAGGTTGAATCTCAATAAATCCGGTGTATGGATCCTGTGATTTCTTTTTGGTATCAATAACATAAAAATAGGTAGCTGCAGGAAGTGACTCTGCTTTGGTTCCTTTGTAATGCCCATTCCAGTCATTGTTGTATGGCTCGGCCTCGAAAACAACATTTCCCCATCGGTTATAAACGGTTACCTTATTGTCTGGGTAGAATTCCAAATTTTGAATGATCCATGTTTCATT
>JBILIM010000144.1:0-5146 GCA_044349985.1 Crocinitomicaceae bacterium | reverse complement strand
ACTTGATTTTCAAATGTGTTAGTGCGGGTAAACAAATAATTGGCTTTGATTTAAATGAAGTAGCCCCAGGGCAAAACGATTGGGATGCTAATGTGGGCGCCAGAGCACTTTGGAATTTGGTTTGCGCTACAGAAAAAACAAGACGCTTAAAAGAAAATGGAAAATAATGCGTTTATTTTTTAATGTCTTCAATCTTATAGGTGTTTTTATAGTCTTCTTTTTCCTTTGTTTTGGTTTATATCAGATTATTTGGGAAAACGATTTATTTCCATCCGCATCTTTTATAATCTTATCCTTGTTTTCCTTTGGTCCGTTTATCGGCGTGCTGTTAAGTAGACAATCTTCAAAATTCATTTATGCTTCTATGAGTTTATTAAATTTCGTGAATGCATTCTTTTTGTTTTACAGCTACTTTAAATTTGATTTTCTTGAAGCATCTCTAGAGATCCAATTATTCGTAGCGACTTTAATAATGCTATTAGGTCTATTTTTCTTCCTAAGTCAATTTCCCTCATTTTTTATTAAGATTGTTCAATTTTTCATTTTAGGAAACATAGCTTTCAATGCTTATTTCCAGCTTGCAGACACCGATAATCAATTCTTTTACAACTTATCACTGATTTATTCCTCCTTAATTTTCACTCTTGCATTCCTCATATGCAGTTTTCATTATTTAAGAAAGAAAGAGATCAATAAAGGTATGTACCAAATCCATAAAGACGAGGAAGCCAATAACTTGACTGCTTAACATCGGTGATAATTATCCCTTTTGAGGAACTCGCATGAATCATGGTTAATTCTTCCCCATTATTTGAAACAACAATACCAACATGTGAAATACCTGAACCGTTATCGAAAAAAATCAAATCCCCACTTTTTGCGGTTTTTTCAGTAATTTTTGTTGACGACGTATATTGATCAATCGCTCTTCGTGGAACAGTTTTACCAGCATTTTTCATTATATAACCCGTAAAACCGCTGCAATCAAATCCAGATGTATCTGTACCAGCCCAAACATAAGGAATACCGATATGCGTTTTAGCAAAATCTATAATGGCAATTCGTTCACCTGCATAAGCATCTGAAGACAAATCAGCATCATCAGTATTGACATTTTCAATCTGACCCAAAGCATCAGCATCCGGTAAATTACCAAAACAGGATGCAATTAAATTCGTATACTTTTTAGATAAATCCGCATTACCTTTTTGAATCAAATCCTCGACAAGAGACTCTAAATCAATCTTTAAGTATGCCAATTCATAAACGTGTGCTTCAAGTACTTTTTTTCCATTTTCAGAAGCCTTCAACGCATTAAAAGTTTCTACGGCTTGATCTAATACTTCAGGATTTCGACTTAACCAAGACGGGCTTTTGGAAAGTTGCAATGCACTCATGAATGCATACAACTGAGGCACCTTTGAGAAATTGTATTCGGGATCCTGTGCGTATTTTGTTGATTTACGATAGACTGTTTTATAATGGTGCTGAGCATACCACATTTCTAATTTATCAAACGCTTTTATTTGACCAAAAGAAGAAAAAATGAATGCTGTAAAAACAAATAATAATGCGGATTTCATGTTGTATCTTATACGATTACTAAGTAACGAACTAAATCTACATTTCAAGCATTGCACATTCGGTATAATTCAACACTGAACTGTTTATTAATCTGTTTTCAATAAAAGTAATTTTTAATCATTTCATGCGTTAGATCATTCTATTTTAATGCTAAATCTAGATTTTCCATTATTTTTATAGTTCAATTCTTACTTTATGAAAAATTCATTGATCTGCCTTTTACTCACCGTTCCTTTTATATCCTTTTCACAACTTGACGACCCATCAAAAATTAGCACATCTCAAAAATTTGATGAAATTCTTACTTACATCAATCGCTTGTATGTAGATAGTGTCAATAAGGAGAAATTAACGGATGCGGCAATTGTTGCAATGCTGGAAGAGTTGGACCCACATTCATCATACATCTCAAAGGAAGAAGTTGCAGAAGCGAACTCTAGTATCAACGGGAGTTTTGTTGGAATTGGGGTTAGGTATCAAATGTTAAAAGATACGTTTATTGTTGTAGCAACAATTCCAGGAGGACCTTCTGAGAAATTAGGCATTAAAGCTGGAGATAAAATAATTAAAGTTGATGGTGTAAATGTTGCTGGAGTTGGAATGACTAGTGGTGACGTGAGAGAGAAGTTAATGGGAGAACTTGGCACTAAAGTAAAGGTTGAAATCAACCGTAAAAACGCATCAAAAAATATCGATTTTGTGATTACTAGAGATAACATTCCAATATTTTCGGTTGACGCATCATACATGATTAATGATGAAATTGGATACATTAAATTGAATAGCTTTTCAAGAACAACAAGTGAGGAGGTTCAAAAGGCACTAAAGGAATTAAAAGCTCAAGGCATGAAGCATTTAATTTTTGATCTTCAAGACAATGGCGGAGGATTATTAGATGCCTCACAAAGGCTGGCTGATGAATTTTTAACCGACGGAAAATTAGTCGTATACTCCGAGGGAAGAGCCCAACCTAGAAATGATTTAAATTCTTACAAAAAAGGCCTTTGGGAAAAAGGTTCATTGATTTTACTTACCGACGAATATACCGCTTCTGCAAGTGAAATTTTATCGGGAGCAATTCAAGATTGGGATCGCGGTTTAATCGTTGGAAGAAGAACTTACGGAAAAGGACTCGTTCAACGACCAATAGACTTAACCGATGGATCTCAAATTAGACTTACCATTGCTAGGTACTTTACACCAAGTGGTCGATTTATCCAGAAACCTTATGATGACATTGAAGCTTATCGTAATGATTTAACTTTGCGATACGACAACGGTGAATTTGTGAATCAAGATTCAATAAAAATTGTAGATTCATTACGCTACCATACACTTATTAAAAACAGGCCAGTATACGGCGGAGGTGGAATAATGCCTGATGTATTTGTTCCTTTAGATACGACTAAAATCAATGATTTATTTGGAGAATTAAACCAAAGAGGATTGATCAATTCCTTTAGTCTTTCTTATGTTGAAAAAAACCGGAACTCACTTATTGCGGATTTCCCCACTTTTAAGGAATACCTTGAGGATTTCACCCCTGATGATGTTTTAATCAAAGAATTTACAGAATATGTTAAAGAAGAAGATAAAGAAATCACTGTAGAACCTTCAGACTTAGAGGAAATCAAATCTTTACTAAAGAAACGTTTTAAAGCATTGCTCGCTCAAAATATCTGGGGATACAATGAATTTTATCAAATTTATAATGACGAAAATGAAATCCTTCAGAAGGCCATTGAAATTTTGGTTTCTGGAGATTACGAAAAAAAGAATTTAGCTCGCGACAACGAAAAGTAATGGTTTAATATAATTAACAGGTTATGAAAAAAATCTTTATCAATCTTACATGCATCTCATTATTAACCGCTTGTGGCGGTAATGATTCAAAAGTGAACCCGCAAGATGGAGAGGTCGTTTCTGCCGTTGCAGCTGACAATAACGATGAGGCAGCACGAAAAGCTGAACTAGAAAAAATAGAAAAAGAGAAATTAGAAAAGGAACAAAGCATGACCACGATGTCTTTTGACAAGACAACGATCGACTTTGGGAAAGTAAAAGAGGATTCTGACAACAAAGCTGTTTTCACTGTAATAAATACAGGTAATCAACCCCTTAAAATTGAGAAAGTAGATGTGAGCTGCGGATGCACCACAGCAAAAAAACCTGAAAATGCAATTGCACCAGGAAAATCAGACCAAATCGAAGTCGTCTTCCATCCAAAGATTGGACAACTAAAGGAACAAGAAAAAAGTATTACCGTATTTGCGAATGTTCAGGATGAAATGCAAGTTTTATATATTAAAGCTTACGTTGAAGAAAAAGGAAAATAAATACGTTTAAATTTCTTCATAAGAGACATCTTCAGTTTCATGAGATGTCTCTTTTTTTTGAGTTGATAAATTGGATTTTTGAATTTTAACCTTGCCAAAATTCTTCAACTTATACAATCTTTCCTTTTCAAGGTCGCTTACTCGTTTATTTAAAACACGTTCTTCTTCAGCATTTCTTTTAGCTATCATCAATTGTCCAATAAAGCGCAAAACAACCATTGATCCAATGATGATTAAAACAGTTTTAACGATACCGACTAAACTAGCGGCAACGATATTAGCGTGAAAGATGCATATTTCGCTCAGCATATATCTTTGTAAAGAAAGGATCTTTTAAATTTTTAATGAAGCGAATGGCCTCCCCGGTTGATTTCATCTCAGGGCCCAACTCTTTTTTAACATCAGGGAATTTCTCATAAGAAAAGACAGGTATTTTGATTGCATAACCTTCTTTTTTCGGTTGAAAATTAAAATCAGTAACTTTCTTCTCACCTAACATGACTTTTGTAGCATAATTTACATAGGGTTCATCATATGCTTTTGCAATGAAAGGAACCGTTCTCGATGCTCTTGGATTGGCCTCAATAACATAAACCTGATCATCTTTAATGGCAAATTGTATATTGATAAGTCCAACAGTGCGCAATTCGATTGCTATTTTTTTGGTAATATCTTCGATTTGTTGCATTACGAAATCGCCAAGATTGAAAGGTGGCAATACAGCATACGAATCACCGGAATGTATTCCTGCGGGTTCGATATGTTGCATTATACCAATAATATAAACGTTTTGACCGTCACAAATAGCATCCGCTTCAGCTTCAATGGCTCCACCTAAAAAATGATCAAGAAGGATTTGATTGTTACCCATTTCATTGATAATATCAACCACATGATGTTCCAATTCTTCCTTATTGATTACAATTTTCATTTTTTGTCCACCTAAAACGTAAGATGGTCTCACCAACAAAGGAAAACCCAATTCATCAGACAACTCCAATGCTTGTTCTGCACTTTCTACAACGCCATATTTTGGGAAAGGAATCCCGTTTTTTTCTAACATTTTAGAAAATCGCCCTCGATCTTCAGCCAAATCCAATGCCTCGAAACTTGTGCCTAAAATTTTTATTCCGTAACGCTCAAGTTTCTCAGCCAATTTCAAAGCTGTTTGTCCACCTAATTGTACGATGACGCCTTCAGGTTTTTCATGGCAAATAATGTCGTAT
>JBILIM010000143.1:0-5154 GCA_044349985.1 Crocinitomicaceae bacterium | reverse complement strand
AGCAACTATAGAAGGTAATGCATTTGAAGCATTGATGGGTGCAATTTATCTTGACGGTGGTTATGACGCCGTAAAAAAAAGTATCGAAAATCACATTTTTAGAAAGTATGTTGATTTAAATCGTGTTCTAGAAGAAGAAATTGATTTTAAATCGAAACTTTTTATTTGGACGCAAAAAAAACGACTCAAATTGGAATTTGTTGTTCTCAACGAAGAAAACCTAGGTAACACTTGGTCGTATGCAATTGGTGTCGTTATTAATGAAACGTCTTATGGCAGAGGCGTTGGATCTTCTAAAAAAATTGCTGAACAAGCCGCTGCAAAAGAAACGCTAATACTCATGGGAGAAATATAATTTTAACCTCCTAGATACTTTATCAAATCATCAAAAATATGCGATGAAATGGCATTCAAATTAGAACAATAAAATCGAGAGTAACCGCCATCAACAATAAGAATACCTTTATCAAAAATTCCAGACATAATTAAAGGTTTGTCAGTTATCCAAACGTCAACTTCAAAATAAGGATTCAAAGGGAATACGGCTACACTATTTCCTGGTGGTATTTCTTTCAAGCGTGTTAACTCAGAACTTTCGCTGACCTCGGCTGTCAATGCATTAAAGTTACCCCATGAATGGAATGAAAACAGCTGTTCTAAAATCAAGTTCGATTCAGCCTGAAAAGGCCAATTATCGCAGCCTAAATATAAACTTCCACCATTGGAAACGAATTCAATAATTTTTGGAATTTGGTCACTTTGAATAACTGAAGTGACTCCAGAAAATATAAGAACTATATCAAATTCGAATAGTCTATCCAAATGCCCTCCAAACTCAATATTCAAATTCGTATCGAAACAAATTTCATCATAGTTCCCAACAACAAGAATTTCTTTTTGCGCATAATAACGCTTACAAAAGAAAATCAAAAAAAGAAACAGTATACATTTATTCACCTCATCTTTTACAAAAGGAGCATAGAAAAGTTCAATTAAAAATCGTATCTTATTTATAAAATTGACTTTTCATGGATCAAAAAACGCTTGGAATATTAGGAGAACAAATGGCACAACTTTTTTTAGCTGAGCATGCCTACAAAATAAGGTCTACAAATTACCGATTTAAAAAATGGGAGGTTGACATTATTGCAGAAACTAAAAATGTATTTGTGTTTGTTGAGGTTAAAACAAGACAAAACGATTATTTGGGAGAGCCATGGAGGGCTGTCACCAAAACAAAACAAAAACAAATTATTCGGGTCGCTCATGAGTACTTAATTCAGAACAACATCGAAAAAGAAGCGCGATTTGATGTGGTTTCGATTCTATACAATCCGAACATTCACCTCAAACAAATAGAACATATTCAAGATGCTTTTTATCCAATGTTGTAAAGACGCTCATTTTGAGTTATCTTTGCCATAAATCTGCTCGTGATGAACACAAGAACTGGGAGAACTAGAACAACAAAATCTGAAAACTCCGAAAAGAAATTTAGCAAATCACCGAAATCAAAAGTGAATGCTACTAAAGGGAAAGTAAACACTCCTAAAAGTGGTGCGACGAAAACTTCTAACACTAAAACGGGAGAAGTTTCAGCCAGAGACAAAAGAAAGTACATTGATTTCAAAGAGAAAGTAAAAAAAGGAGATCCACTCCCGTCATTTAATGAGGACGAAATAAGGCTCAACAAGTATTTATCGAATGCTGGTATTTGTTCTAGAAGAGAAGCTGATGTGCTGATTCAAACCGGTGTTGTATCGGTTAATGGAAACATTATTTTAGAATTGGGTTATAAAATCAAGCCCGGTGATGTTGTGCAGTACGACGGAGAGACCATTAACGCTGAAACCAAACGATACGTGCTTTTAAACAAACCTAAAGGATTTATAACTACGATGGATGACCCAATGGGTCGCAAAACGGTAATGACTTTAGTTAAAAAAGCATGTAAAGAACGTGTTTATCCTGTTGGTCGTTTGGATAGAGATACAACGGGGCTTTTACTTTTCACCAATGATGGCGATATGGCTAAAAAGCTTACCCATCCGAGGTATCAGGCAAAGAAAATATATCATGCTGAAGTTGATAAACCGGTTTCAAAAGAGGAATTGGAAAAATTGAAAAAAGGCTTAGATCTTGAAGACGGCAGAACACGTTTTGATGAAGCTGAATACGTTAATGGAAATCCAAGAGAAATTGGTGTTGAGTTGCACTCAGGAAAAAATCGAATCGTGAGAAGAATGTTTGAAGCACTTGGTTGTACGGTTGTTAAATTGGATCGGGTTCAATTTGCTAGTCTCACAAAAAAAGATTTACCTCGAGGATACTTTCGTCACCTTACTGAAAAAGAAATTGCATTTTTAAAAATGTCAAAATGAAACCTATTCAAATCCTTTTTAGTTTATTACTTCTTTTAGTCTATGCTTGTGGCGCTGAAGAGAAGGCTGTAGTTCTTTCTAAAAATTCATTTATCAAGTATTTTTATCCTGTTGATACGGTTCCCAAAATATATTTATACCGTGATGTTGCCAACGGTTTAGATGAAAAATTTCATCGCGTTTACACAATAAATGATTCAAAAGGACAACATGTGGTCGTTGAAATGTATACGTCAACCGGACGTTTAACTGAAGCCTACAATTACAACATCGACAGTTTGGATTTGATGGATCATATGGTTGTAGATCGAAACGGAGATAAGAAACAAACGGAACTATTCAAAAATAAGTTGTTTCCAATGCAATCAAATGAAGAGGTATGGTTTGCATCACGCTTCCCAGGATTTCTTGACTCAACACTTATTTTAAGTGAAATAAAAAGAAAAACTGACGGAGTTGAAATCTCCCATAACGTAATGGGTAAAGAGGTGCCTTGTGTAATAATGACAGACCATGTACGGCTTTCAAACTTCAATCCATTTACCAAAAAAGACAATATTATCGAAACAGAATCGATTAATTATTTCGCAGAAGGATACGGTTTGGTTGAATGGCACACTAAAAATAAAAAAGCGCACTACAAGTTGGAGCGTATCTTTTCTCAAGAAGAATGGTTGAAAATAATTACGCGATAAAAATGTCCCGTTATGCGAATTCTTTTTCTATTAGCTATAGTTCTCCCCTCTTTGACGTTTGGGCAATCATGGGGAAATCGTAAAAGTAAAATTTCCACGAACTCAGGCACACTTTTTATTAATTACGGATTTAACAGAGGTTACTTTGCAAAAAGTAAAATTCAATTCATTGGTGCTGACTACAACTTCAACCTTTCAGGTGTTCAAGGGAAAGATCGTGTGAACATTGAAGGGACAACTTTATTCTCGCAATTCAATGCGAGAATAGGATACAATTTCGACAATGCTTATGCCATTTCAATGGGATTGGATCACATGAAATACAGCATTCTGAACAATCAAACAACCTTATTGAATGGAAAGGTAAATAGTGGTATTGATCCAGTTACTGGGTTAGATGGAACGTATTTCAATGAAACATTTGCAATAGATACTTCAAAATTTAATTATGTGAATCAAGGGTTAAATTTTATTAACCTCAAAATTTCTAGATTGGATCGGGTTTTTTGGGCAGGTCGTAATAATGTATTCACATTGACCTCAGATTTTGCTTTGGAAGCAGGAGTTCTTGTTTCCTCTACAGATTTTACTTTTGCCGGTAAAAAAGATGAAAAAACAAATGCTTTTTCTGGTCTCGGATTAGGCGCTTATGCTGGATTAAGATTCGAGTTTTTCAGACATTTCTTTGTACAAACAGGTTTTTCTGCAGGTTACCTTAGACAAATGAGAGCCAGAACATTTGAATTTGATCCCAATTCATACAGCAGTCAGCATTTGGCCTATGGTCAATTAGAAACAACCGCTGGTGTCCTGTTTTATCTTCGACCCAAAAACGATTGCAATAGCTGTCCAAGTTGGGGTTACTCTTTCCCTCCAACCCGAAAATCTATTTTGTAATAGAAAATAGGCAAAAATCCGAGCTGTTGTTTTTCGGCAAAAGGCTCCGCTGTTGGATCTTGAAGATTAGGTGCATACGTCAAACTCAATAAATTTTTTGTATTGAAAACATTGACCAAATCCAAACCTATTTCATGGGTCATTTTTAATGCATTAAATTTCCAGTTGATTTTTAAGTCCGCACGGAAATAGTCTCTGAATTGACGTTCATTAAATAACGAATCTTTAAAAATTACCTCATCATAAAGTGACGACAATTCGGCATCAGCATATCCGTAGCGTCTTCCTCCTGCTGCGGTTACTTTTATTCCCAAAGAAATGGATTGTTTAGAATTAATTTTAAACTCTTTTCCTGCCAAGAAATTCGCAACATACGTCCCGTTGTAGGATGTGTTTCTTAAGATTCCATCGCTTCCGAAATACTTAGAATCATAGAGCGTTCCTGAGAATAAAAAGAAAAAGGATTTGTCAAAGAATTTTTGTACGGTCAATTCAATTCCATAATTATATCCAGTTCCCGTATTCTCGAGTGTGTCGGGAAAAAACCGAGCAAAACCACTACCCATGTTAATCAATGAAAAAGAAGATGGGTCGATAGTTACAGGTATATTATACAAATGCTGATAATACACCTCGGTGCGTACATTAAAATTCTTATTAAACGTCTTTTCATAACCCAGTGCAGAATGCAAACTTCTTGAGAAATCCATATTTTTATTATGGTACACTTTGTTTCCTTCACTATCCAAACGATGATACGTGTAAATATAAAGTGGTTGGGTTCCGCTGTGCATTCCGGCCCCGGCAAAAACAGATTGGTTATTTTTCAACTTCCATTTCCATCCAATTCGTGGTTCGGCATAACTTACACTATTACTTAATGAAAAGTATTGGGCATGAAGTCCAGCCGTGAAATCCATTTTTTCTGTAATGCGGTATTTCCATTGAACAAAAGGTTGAATTAAGGCTGCTGAACCCTTATAATCCCAACGTATTAAAAAGTCATTATCCGTAACCAAAACTTTGGCAGAATCAATTTGATTCATAAAGAAAACATCTGCGTTTATCCCAAATTTAATGAGATGTTGTTTGTTGATTTTATGGTTCACACTGAAGAAACCTGAAGCTTTCGTCGTTTCAAACTGGTAACCCATGAGCGGTTTCATTGAATCGATTCGAAT
>JBILIM010000004.1:0-19056 GCA_044349985.1 Crocinitomicaceae bacterium | reverse complement strand
AAGTTCAAGATTTTATGCCAACACCTATGACCGTTGCCGAAGTCATTTATTATACCGGGGTACATCCATACACCTTAAAACCAATCAAAACGGTTAAAACTAGAGAAGAAAAACAGGCACAAAACAAATATTTCTTCTGGTACAAGCGCGAAAATCAAGATTGGATTAAGCAACGGTTACTAAAAGCAAAACGTCCTGATTTGATCGATAAATTGCTAGGAGATCAGCAAAAACCGGAAAAGAAAGTGCCGAAATGGCTGGAAGAAAGGCGGAGAAAATAGTGATTATAATAAAGGGTTATTCACAACTAGAAAAAGTCAAAGAGATAAATAGCAAATCGCTCTACTTCGACAAACATTTAAAAACAATTATCGGGCTTCACTGATTGGCTTTAAAATTTCAATAAAACCCAATAATTGTAATAAAAGGCATTATTTAGAACATTTTTCACCAATTTCCTTTGCTAACTCCAAATCCGTTGCGCCTTTTTCATTGAAATCACTGGCGTTAGGATACTTCTCCTTTGTAATTTTCAATGAACAATCACAATCGTAATTCGCTGCTGCTGCACAACTTTCTTTAAAGGCATTTTCTTGGCCTTTTGACCATCCACCACAACTTGTTAAAAATGCGACAGATGCTACAAACATAAGTAACTTCATAGATTCTATTTTTCAACAAATTTAAAAGAATAAAATATTGCGAAAGTTTTTTTGAACTTTAAACTATAGGTAAATTAGCTCTACTTCAAACCTATTTTTCAACGAAATGATTTCCAGGAAACGTTAATATTAATAAATTGGGGTTAAAATTTAAACCACTTGCCTATGAAACACTTTTTGTAAATTGAAGCCCTGTATCGGCTTAAGATACAACAACTTAACTAATTTTAACTTACTTGCCTTTTGTACAAAACTATATTTTACATATTATTTTTCTGCTTTTTTCAACTTGTTCTATATTCTCAAAACCTCATTGAAAATGGTGATTTTGAAAATTATACAATTTGTCCAAATAACACTTCCATTCCAACATTAATGCAAATTGAATATTGTACAGGATGGACAGCGCCAAGAAAACAAGGCACCTCGGATTATTTTAATGCTTGTTCCACACAATCCCCAGTTCCACTGGTTGGAGTGCCTCAAAATCTTTTTGGGTTTCAAGAGCCTTTGAGTGGCGACGGTTATGTTGGGCTATATGGATGGTTTAGCTTTGGATACGATCTATTCGAATACCGCGAGTACGTTCAAACAAAATTGTCTCAACCGCTAAAGAAAGGAAAAGCATATAAATTTTCATTTAATGTGTCATTGGCTTTTTCATCTTACACCATCGAAAAACTCGGCGCAGTGTTCAGTAAAGAGTCCTTCTATGAAGACTCCGACAATCGCATCAATGCAATTCCACAGGTTGTCAATGCCGATGGTTTTTTGATGGATAGCCTAGGTTGGACAACAATTGAAGGTACTTTCCTTGCAGACGGTACTGAAGAATATGTAACCATTGGTTATTTTGAAGACAGTGTGAACATGAAGGATACGATTCCAATTCTCGACCCAATTGAATATGCACATTGGTGCTATTTTTATATCGATGACACAAGTCTTGAAGAGACTACCTTGGACATCCCAAATATTTTCACACCAAATGGTGACAATAGCAACGAAAATTTAGAATTCAATTTTTTCATTTCGGAGCTCTTTATTTTAGACCGATGGGGCAACACATTGTACCATGCGAATGAACCCAATGCCAAATGGAATGGTGAATTGTCAAATGGTGATCCTGCTCCTGAAGACACCTACTTTTTTAAATCCATTTCGGGAACAAACGAAATAACAGGTTTTGTGCAATTGGTGAGGTAAAACCTAACTAACCTTATGAATAAAAATCTTTACTTCACATGCCTGATGTGTTTAACGGCACCTCTTGGCTTTTCTCAAGGGTTACCTGTTGGTAATCCACCTTCAAGCAACACACCTGTGAATTTAGCCGGTTCTGCATGGTACCGGGGTGGAAATTACAATACAGGACCAGCTGCCAACAACAATATTCTTGGGACTTTTTTTAATTCTGAAATTTTCATTTATACCAACTCAACGAAGCTCGCTGCGTTCACGAAAGGAAATTATTTATCGTCAATTATTGGCGGAAACATTGGCAATGGATTGCGGATTTTTAACCCTATGTCCAATAACACAGGCGGCAACTTAGATTTATTCACCTCAGCTTCAAACGGACAGAATGAAACCCATATCGTATTTGGTGGTAATGGTCAAATAAGCGGGCAGGCCTCTCGACTGGAAACCTATGGAGATTGGGATGGACTTTATTTTGAAGCATTAAATACGGCTATTGGTAAAATAAAATTTGCGAGAAATGGTCTTGTCACGGCCTCCATTGGAACGAATAATTATTTTAGAATTGGAGATCAACAAAATGCAACCAACCTCAATGCAAGCAGAAGATTGGAGGTTGTAGATACCGATTGGCAGTTTCGCTTAACCTTTGGGAATGAATATTCTGGGTTCTTTACTGATTTCAAAACAAACAACCAGGGGAATTTTCAAATCCTTCCTCAAAATGGTAAAGTTGGAATAAACACGTCTTCAAATCCAGAGGCAACGCTAGATGTTAATGGAGACTTAAGGGTCAGAAATGTAACTAACGCCACTCCGAATGCACTAATTGTAGGAGTGAGCAATGGAAATGCAAATGATTTAACCTTCAAAAAAATAGAATTTACAGGAAACGGTAACCAGGTATTATTAGGAAATGGTTCATGGGGTACCCTTCCAACAACAAGTCCAACAATTAGTGCTAACAATGGATGTACTATGAATAACAACGGTGTCATCCAATTCGGAGAAGCATACAATTTGCTTCAGACCGCTCCTTTGCAATCAAATAGAGAAATTGCTCTTTCTGGAAACAATATTGTTTTTTCTGGAGCTGGCAATTTAGGCATTGGATTGAACTTTCCTAATGCGCCCACTCAGCGACTCGATGTGGCCGGAAACATCAGATTAAGAGGGTTGCCTTCGAATCAAAACAATGCTGCAGTTTCAGTTAATAAGGTTGTAATGGTCGATAATTTTGGTGTATTGAGGTGGACCCATATGGATTCAATAGCCGTAAACTTGATTGCAGAAAATGGAGTATTTTTAAACGGGGACACCTTAGAATGGGGAACAACACCTCTTCAACATGATACGGAACTGCCATTAAACGGAAAAAATGTATTTTTTTCGTCATCAGGAACAACCAGCTCATCAGAAAATGTAAAAATAGGAGGTGTCGCTACATCAGTACCTCATAAATTGAGTGTTTTCAACGAGAATGAAAACAATGCCATCCTTGGTAATTCTGCATCTGCAACATATGGGACGGGAACACGCAGTGGAGTATTAGGACTTGCTCAAAATGCAGATGCACCTGTCGGCGTAATTGGCAGAAGTTCAGGGGGTCAATCTGTAACAGGAGTTTCTGGCTACGCTGCAGATGGCTCCTTAACAACAATTGGCGTATATGGGTATGGGGAATCACTTCTTACTAGTGGAAATGTATTTGGAGGTAAATTCTATGCTGAAAGTCAAACAAATGATAACAATTATGGTGTCCATGCCAACGCTCAAAACGGAACAAAAACAAATATTGGAGGAGCATTTTATGCCAATGAGGGAACAAGCGCAATAGGCGTTTATGCGGAGGCCAATTCGTCTCAAACTGGAGCAGAAATTTGGGCAGGATATTTTGCTGGTCCGATTATTTCTGGAGCACCTTCAGTTCCATCTGACGCACAATTCAAAACCAACATCAATCCTATTCAAGATGCAAATGCATTACTTCTCAATTTAAATCCGGTGACGTACAATTATTTACAAACAGGTAATGCAGCATATATGCATTTCCCGAATTCACTCCAATTTGGCTTGATTGCACAAGAGGTGGAGCAAGTGCTTCCGAATCTTGTGAAAATTGTTGAACACCCTCAACAGTTAGACAGTCTAGGAAATGTTACTGTCCCATCCTTTGAATACAAAACCTTAAATTATGAAGCATTAATTCCTATTTTAATTAAAGGGTATCAAAATCAGACTGCAAGCGTGGATTCGCTTTCGCAAGTTTGCAGTTCCTACACCAACACCATTGATAGTCTTTCAAGCAGAGTTGAAGAATTAAACGGACGCTTATCGGATTTAGAAGATTGTCTTTCGAACATATTGCCATTTCTTTGTCAGATCAATTCAAGTGCGCTACAGACCACAAATCAAGAAAACAAAGTCACAAGTGAAATTTTACTTTCAGGAGAACTGGCATTTTTAGGTCAAAATGAACCCAATCCATTTTCAGAATATACGAATATCCCTTTTTACATTCCTGAAGAGGTAAAATCAGCACAACTCGATTTTTACAATGACCAGGGTCAACGCATTAAAACCCTAATTATTGAGGAACGTGGAGAGGGTAAATTAGCAGTTTTCACTGAAAACTTAAGCGCAGGAATATATACTTATGTGATGACTTTGGACGAAAGTAATACCCTACAAAACAAAATGATAAAGTTTTAATTTTCATCATGTATTTCTTAAGATTTTACAGCACTGAGTTTACAATTTTGGACAGGTTAATTGATGAATAAATCAAATTATAGGGCTGACTATCGCAGTTGGCCCTTTTTAAAGATTTACCATTTCTTTCTCTAGAATCTCCAGATCATCGTAAAAACTAGTACCAAAGGCCCTTTTTAAAGGTGTTTTTAAAAATTTATAAACCGGAACGCTAAGTTGTTCCCCTAAAGTACATGCTGGATTACATATTTCCCAATGATCTACAACCAACACCTTTCGATCATGTAACTTTTTTACGCGTATCGGATACAGATGACAAGAAATAGGTTTTATAAAGGTAGTTTTCCGATTTTCATACGCCTTCTCAATTGAACACTTCACAACCCCATCTTCATCCATAATCGCAAAAGCACAAATACCATTGTTTACTAGCGTAGTTACAGGTTCGTTTTCTATATCCATATAGAAGACCCCACTCTTTGTAATTGCAGCAGCTCCTTCAACAGACATAAACGGTTTTATTTCTTCAAGGTCGCTTTCTATAAGGTCTATTTCCTCCAAAGTTAAGGGAGCTCCAGCATCACCTTGAACGCAGCAAGCGCCTTTGCACACTTTTAAATCACAAACAAATTTTTTTGTGAATAGTTCCTTTTCCAATAGTAGGTTGTCTACATCAAAATACATGATCCATTTTTTCAATGCGAAATTGCTAAAATTTAATCTTAAAAATTGAATTTAAACAAAGGAAATTCTATGCACGCTTGGAATTTTAAAAAAAAAGTCTATCTTTGCATCGTTATAATAAATTAAAACAAAGAACGAGGGGACGAAAGTCCCCTCTTTTTTCATGTTATGATTAACAAAAACCGGGTAAAAGAGCTTATCGACGAAAGAATTAACGAGTTAAACAATGGTTTATTCGTGGTTGATCTTGTCATTAGTCCAACAAATACAATCACAGTGGAATTGGATAAAATGGGCGGTAATGTTTCGATTAACGATTGCATGTCGGTTTCACGAAATGTTGAACACAATTTGGATCGTGAAAAAGAAGATTTTGAAATTCAAGTTTCTTCCGCTGGTCTTGATAAGCCTTTTAGAGTTTTAAATCAATACATCAAGAACATTGGTAGGCCGGTAAAAGTGGTTCTCAAAGAGGGGGCAAAAACGGAAGGATTGCTAGTGGAGGCTGATGCTGAAAAGGTGGTTTTGGAGATTGAGCGTTTGGAAAAAATTGAAGGAAAGAAAAAGAAAGAAAAAATAAAGGAATGTTTGACATTCCAAATAAGTGAAATAAAAGAAACAAAAGTTGTTGTATTATTTAAATAGGTAGTAATGAATAGCCTTGAATTAGTTGAATCGTTCTCTGAGTTTAAAGAGTTAAAAAGCATAGACAAACAAACTATGCAGCATGTGCTTGAAGATGTTTTTCGTGCAATGCTTAAAAAGAAGTTTAACACAGACGAGCACATTGATATAATTGTAAACATCGATAAAGGGGACGTTCAAATCTTCCTGAACAAAGAAATTGTTGATGATGGTGAAGTTGAAGATCCAAACACAGAAATAGCTTACTCAGATGCCATCAAAATAGAGCCAGATTTTGAAATTGGTGAAGAGGTAACTGAAGAATTCAAGTTTGCTGACTTCGGACGTCGTAACATTCTTTCTTTGCGCCAAAATCTAATTTCAAGAATTATGGAATTGGAAAAAGATCATTTATACCGCAAATACAAAGAGAGAATTGGCGAAATTGTTACGGCTGAAGTTTATCAAGTTTGGAAAAAAGAAATTATGGTTTTGGATGATGAAGGAAATGAGTTAATCCTTCCGAAATCTGAACAAATACCATCAGATTACTTCAAAAAAGGTGAAACGGTTCGTGCCGTAGTAGCTAAAGTAGATATGCGAAACAGTTCGCCTGTAATTATTTTATCCAGAACAGCACCTGAATTTTTGGAGCGTTTGTTTGAATTAGAAGTACCAGAAGTATTTGACGGACTTATTACCATCAAACGAATTGTCCGTGAACCAGGTGAAAGAGCAAAGGTTGCTGTAGAGTCTTACGATGATCGCGTTGATCCTGTTGGAGCATGTGTTGGAATGAAAGGGTCAAGAATACATGGAATTGTGCGCGAATTGCGCAATGAAAATATCGATGTCATTAACTTCACAAACAACCCTCAACTTCTCATTCAACGTTCGCTCTCTCCAGCTAAAATTTCTTCTATCGAAATCAGCGAGGAAGACAAACGTGCTAAGGTTTTCTTAAAGCCAGATCAGGTTTCTTTAGCCATCGGTAAAGGTGGGCATAACATTAAATTGGCTGGAAGACTGTGCGGATTTGAACTTGATGTATATCGTGAAGGTGAGGTAGATATTGATGATGTAGATTTAGAAGAATTTGCTGATGAAATCGATGGATGGATCATCGATGAGCTAAAAGCTATAGGATGCGACACTGCAAAATCAGTTTTAGAAATTAGCGTAGACGATTTGGTTCAGCGCACTGATTTAGAAGAGGAAACTATTGAAGAAGTGTTTAAAATCTTACGTTCTGAATTTGAATAATTTTTAAATTCAAAACAATTAATTAATAAAAAGAAGGACGATTCATTTATGGCCGGTAAACCAATAAGATTAGGAAAAGCAGCAGGAGAGCTCAATGTAGGTGTCTCCACACTGGTTGATTTCCTTGATTCAAAAGGGATTAAAATTGACATGAATCCGAATACCAAGTTGGAATCGGAACATTATGAAATTCTGCAAAAAGAATTTGCGGCAGATCAAAACTTGAAAGAACAGTCCAAGTTCTCTACTGTAAGAAGAGAACGAAGAGAAACGATTTCAATCAGAGATAAAGAGGAGGAGATTCCGTCAGAACAACCTGAGCCAATTGAAGTTAAGGAGGTTAAGGAAGTTAAAGAAGTTAAGGAAATTGAGGAGCCTAAAGAAGAACCTGTAGAAGAAAAGGTTATTGAAAACCCTGCGCCAGCTGTAGCTTCAGAACCGGAAATTGGCGTTCAAATTGTTGGTAAAATCGATTTGGATAAGCTTAACCAAAAAACACGTCCTGAGAAAAAGGTTGAAGAGGTTAAAGAAGAGGTTAAAGCGGTCGAGGCTCCTCCGGCGAAAGAAGAACCAAAAGTTGAGGTAAAAGAGGAAATTGAAACCATACGAGCGGAGCGCCAAATATTGACAGGTCCAACTGTACTAGGACGAATTGAACTTCCAGTAGAAAAACCGAAGACATCTGGTGCAAGACAAGACGGTGGAAATCAATCTGCTGAAAATAAAAAGAAACGTAAACGCATCAAGAAAATTGATACAAATGTTACGGTTTCTAACGACAACTCAAATCAACAAAAAGGTTTCAAGAAGGGTGGTCAAAAATTTGAGAAAACGGAAATTAAGGATGTAGATATCCAAAAAGAAATTAAGGAAACACTGGCCAGATTGTCAAATCAAGGCGGTAAATCCAAAGCATCCAAAAACAGAAGAGCAAAAAGAGATTTTGTCGCGCAACGTCGTCAAGAAGAGATGATGGCCGCTGAAATGGAGGAGAAAATCCTTAAATTAACAGAATTTGTTACCGTTTCAGAATTGGCAGCAATGATGAGCGTGCAGCCTACACAGGTGATTTCGGCATGTATGTCTCTCGGGATTTTTGCATCAATTAATCAGCGTTTGGATGCAGAAACCATTCAAATCGTTGCCGATGAATTCGGTTTTGAAGCACAATTTGTTAGTGCTGAAGTGCAAGAAGCAATTCCAGTGCAAGAAGATAGCGAGGAAGATTTAGTGCCACGACCGCCGATCATTACCGTAATGGGTCACGTTGACCACGGAAAAACTTCCTTATTGGATAAAATACGAAATGCAAATGTTACCGCTGGGGAAGCCGGAGGAATTACCCAACATATTGGTGCATATTCCGTAACGTTAAAGGATGGTAGAAAAATGACATTTTTGGATACTCCTGGTCACGAAGCCTTTACGGCCATGCGTGCCCGAGGTGCCCAAGTTACGGATGTTGCCATTATTATCGTTGCGGCTGATGATGATGTGATGCCTCAAACAAAAGAAGCAATATCACACGCACAAGCAGCGAATGTTCCTATGGTTTTTGCAATCAATAAAATTGATAAACCTGGTGCTAACCCAGATAAAATACGTGAGCAGCTTTCACAAATGAATATCTTGGTTGAAGATTGGGGAGGAAAATACCAGGTGCAAGAAATATCTGCTAAACAGAACTTAAAAATTGATGAGTTACTCGATAAAGTTTTACTTGAAGCAGAATTACTTGACCTTCGAGCTAATCCAGATAAGAACGCCGTCGGAACAGTTATTGAATCCTCACTAGATAAAGGTAAAGGTTATGTAACCAATATGCTGGTAGAAGCAGGAACGATAAAAATTGGTGATGTTGTATTGGTGGGACGAAATTATGGTAGGGTTCGTGCAATGCATGATGAAAAGGGAAATACGTTGAAAATCGCTGGTCCAGCTCAACCAGTTTCCGTTCTCGGTATTAATGGTGCGCCAAGTGCAGGAGATAAATTCCACGTGATGGATGACGAAAAGGAAGCCAAAGCAATTGCTTCGAAACGTGAACAACTCTATCGTGAGCAAGGTTTACGTACTACTAAACATATCACACTTGACGAAATTGGTAGACGTTTAGCAATCGGTGACTTTAAAGAATTGAATGTAATTGTTAAAGGTGATGTTGACGGATCTATTGAAGCCTTATCAGACTCATTGTTACGTTTATCTACCGAAGAAATTCAAGTGAATATTGTCCACAAAGGTGTGGGTGCAATTTCCGAAGCCGATGTGAACTTGGCTTCTGCATCTGATGCCATTATTATAGGATTCCAGGTTCGTCCTTCGTTAGCAGCAAGGAAACTTGCAGAAAATGAGCAAATCGATATACGTTTGTATTCTGTTATCTATAAAGCTATAGAAGAAATCAAATCTGCTATGGAAGGAATGCTTTCACCAGATATAGAAGAAAACATTACAGGTTCTGCTGAAATTCGTGAAACATTTGATATCACTAAAGTCGGCACTATTGCAGGTTGTTATGTAATGGACGGTACCATTAAACGCTCTTCTAAAATCCGCGTTATTCGCGATGGAATTGTAATTCATACAGGTGTTCTCGGATCGCTTAAACGATTCAAAGACGACGTAAGAGAGGTTAAAAACAATTATGAATGTGGATTGAATATCGATAAATTCAATGATATTAAAATCGGTGACATTGTCGAGGCTTTCGAAGAAGTGGAAGTGGCAAGAAAACTTTAAATTTTAAATCCCTTTTCAGAAGGGATTTTTTATTTTGTTAAACCTTTTGTTTAAAACAATTATTAAAGGGAATTCCGTATTTTTGTAAAAATTAAATTCAATTAACATGATTTTAGGAGCAATGTTAAGTCCTGGCCATATAATCTTGATTTTGGCTGTTGTACTTTTACTTTTCGGTGGTAAAAAAATTCCAGAATTAATGAAAGGATTAGGGCAAGGCGTTAAAGAGTTCAAAAACGCATCTAAAGCTGATGAAGAAGTTAAGACCGAGGTAAAACCTACCGAGGAAAAGAACGCTTAAACTCTTCTCAATGTTCAAATCGTTTGCTGAAGTAAAAAATAAAGTTGCTTCGGGAGTTTCCGTTTTGGAAATTGTCGAGCAGTACCTTCATGCAATACATCAAAACCAACATCTTAATTGTTTCCTAGAAGTTTTTGAGGATACGGTGAGAATTCAAGCCGAAGCAGTTGACGCAAAAATCAAAAGCGGAACCGCCGGACGATTGGCCGGCATGGTCATAGGTCTTAAAGACAATCTTTGTTACAAAGACCATAAAGTTTCTGCTTCATCCAAAATATTAGAAGGCTTTGAGTCCTTGTTCACAGCAACAGCTGTACAGCGCTTATTGGATCAAGATGCCGTAATTATTGGACGCCTCAATTGCGATGAATTCGCAATGGGAAGCTCCAACGAAAATTCAGCATTTGGACCTGTAAAAAATAATTTAAACACCAACTTAGTGCCGGGAGGTTCTTCGGGAGGTTCTGCGGTTGCAGTATCTGCAGGATTGTGCACCGTTGCACTTGGAAGCGATACCGGTGGCTCTATTCGACAACCAGCATCATTTACTGGAACTTATGGGCTAAAGCCAACCTATGGTCGGGTGAGTCGCTATGGATTGATTGCCTATGCCTCTTCGTTTGATCAAATAGGACCTTTCACCAATACGCTTGAAGATGCGGCACTAGTTATGGAAATAATGTCTGGTGCTGATCCTTACGACAGTACCTCATCAAGCAAAGAAGTTCCGAATTATGTTAAGCATGATAAAGTGTCTTCCTCAAAATTCGCTGTGATAAAAGAGGCTGTCCTTCACCCAGGTGTCGATCCTGAGATAAAAGCATTCATTCAAGAAACTATTGATAAACTGAGAAAGGACGGACATGTGGTTGATGAAGTTTCATTCCCCTATATTGAATACATGGTGCCCACCTACTACGTCCTTTCTACGGCTGAAGCCTCTTCAAATCTTTCCAGATTCGATGGCGTTCATTACGGATATCGGAGTCCTAATGCCAAAGGCGTAGAGGAAACCTACAAAAAATCCAGATCAGAAGGTTTCGGAATTGAGGTGAAAAGAAGAATCATGGCAGGTACTTTCGTGCTTTCACATGGTTATTATGATGCATATTATACCAAAGGACAGAAAGTAAGAAGAATTCTTAAGGATAAAACAGATGAAATCTTGAAAGATTACGATGCTGTTTTAATGCCGACAACACCCAATACCGCATTTGAATTAAATGCTGTTAAGGATCCAATAGCTATGTACTTGCAGGATATATTTACGGTTCACGCTAATTTAACCGGAAACCCTGCCCTATCGCTTCCTCTTGGTCAACATACCAATGGAATGCCTTTTGGATTGCAAATCATGACCAAACATTTCGATGAGAAACGATTATTCGATATCGCTGCATACATTGAATCATTAAATTAAAAAAGTTTAATGAAGTTTTTCTTTTCAAGTATAGCATTAATCTTTTTCATCCCTCTATGGGGTCAAATTAATGCGAATACAGCAAAACCAAGTGACACATTAGATCCGGACGCTTTCATTAATACCGTAGAACAAAGCTTGCAATTATACATTGCTGAACATCTCAAAGATCCCAATTATGATTCATTAGTTAAAGCACTCAATTATGCACCTAATGCATTACCCGAATTCAGCGATGATGTTTATTGTCAACGTATTGAAGCCATTAATGAATTGAGTCCTTTTCATTTGGATTGTAACGATATTACACTCTCTACGATAAAGTATTTCGTTAAAAACAGAAGGTCATTTACAAGCATTGTTCTCGGAAGGTCCGCACTCTATTTTGATTTGTTCGAAGAAACATTATCTGAATATGGACTTCCTCTTGAATTGAAATACCTTGCAGTAATTGAAAGTGGATTGCGACCGCAAGTGAAGTCAAAAGCAGGAGCACTAGGCCTTTGGCAATTTATGTATGCCACGGGTCAAAGTTATGGTTTAATAGAAAACTCATACATCGATCAGCGAATGGATCCCGTTGCTGCTACTAATGCGGCATGTCGCTTCTTGAAAAAGTTATACGGTATTTACGGAGATTGGAATTTGGCACTCGCGGCGTACAATGCAGGTCCAGGAAATGTGAATAAAGCAATCAGACGATCTGGAAATAAAACTACATATTGGGAAATTCGACCCTTCCTACCTACTGAGACACAGGGATATGTTCCCAATTTCATAGCCGCAACTTACATGTTGAATTATTACGCTGAGCATAATATTGTGCCAACCGAAGCGAAAATACATTACCAACAAATTGATACGATGTGCCTCTCTGCTGGCATTCATATGAATACCATTTCAAAATTGGTTGAATGGCCAATAGAAGAAATACAGGTACTGAATCCTGTTTATAAAACCACCTATATTCCTAAAACGTCACCTCCGCAATGCATTTCTGGACCCTTAGAAAAAATTGGTTTACTCGTTTCTATTGAGGATGAAATGTACATGACCGAACTCAAGGCATATAATCCGGAGTTAGCAGCCCAAATTGAAAAAGATAAGGACACAACACCAGTTGCTTTAGAGACCTTATATATAGACACAACAAGTATTAGCGATACTGCGAATTTGGAAGGTTATATATATCACAAAGTTAAGTCAGGGGAAACCCTCACTGCAATATCAAAAAAATATACCGTTTCAGTTGATGAAATACTGGATTGGAATGATTTGAGAACAACAAACATCTATGTTGGACAACGTTTATTGTTAAAAGCTGCATTGCCTAAAACGACAACCAATACAGCGGCAGCGTCGGTTGCAACCCCAGCTAAAACTACTCCTGCCAAAACAACCGTAACGAAAAAATACTATACTGTTAAATCTGGCGACACGTTCTCGAAAATTGCATCTAAATATGGAGTATCGCAGTCGAAATTGTCAAAACTTAACCCTGGAATCAATATCAATAAAATTAAGGTTGGCCAAAAAATAAGAGTGAAATAAATCATTTCCATAAATTTAGACTCCTATGTCTATTTCAATTTCTGCAGTAATTATAACATACAATGAAGAGCGTAATATCGAAAGATGCTTATCTTCATTAAGTGGTATTGTAGATGAAATCATAGTAGTTGATTCGTTTTCTACAGATAAAACTGCAGCTATTTGCGAAAACTTTGGCGTTAGATGTATTACGAACCCTTTCGAAGGACATATACAACAAAAAAACTTTGCGATATCTTGCGCCTCATTCGATTGGATTCTATCACTGGATGCAGATGAAGCACTTTCAGAAGACCTTCGTTCCAGTATAATGAACATAAAAAATCAACCCGATTTTATGGGCTATGATATGAATCGATTGACCAATTATTGCGGGAAATGGGTCAAATATTGCGGTTGGTATCCAGACACTAAAGTACGATTGGTGAATCGAAATTTTGCTAAATGGACCGGTGTTAATCCTCATGATCGACTAGAAATGATCAATAAGGAACCCACAGGATTTTTAAAAGGCGATATCCTACATTATTCTTATTATACCAGACAAGATCATTTAAATCAAATAGAGTATTTCGGCAATATCGCTTCAAAAGAACTTTTTGTGAAGGGTATTAAATCCAGCTGGCTTAAAATTTCATACAAGGTTATTGCACAGTTTTTCAAAAGCTACTTTTTAAAATTAGGGATTTTAGATGGGACAACAGGTTTCACAATCAGCAGACTCAGCGCCTATGCTACATACGTAAAGTACCATAAATTGCTCCAATTGTATAAATGACGATGACCAGTAAATTTGATAACATTCAACGCATTTTAATATCACGCACGGATAGTATAGGAGATGTTGCACTGACTTTGCCAATATGTGTCTGGATTAGACAGCAATTTCCAAATGCAGAGTTGATTTACTTGGGCAGTGCTTATACAAAACCCATAATCACAAAATTTGCAGCAATTGATACTTTTGAGGATTGGTCTTTTATTCAAAACTTGGAAATCCAACAACAAATTGACTATCTAAAGCAAAAAAATATTGATGTTATCATTCATGTATTTCCAAATAAAAAAATAGCACATATTGCAAAAAAGGCCGGAATTCCCATACGTATTGGAACAGCCCATAGAAGTTTCCATTGGTTCAACTGTAACCATCGGGTTCATTTCACAAGAAAGCGCTCTGATTTACATGAGTCACAACTTAATTTCAATTTACTTAAGCCACTAGGTCTAAAAAATATTCCGAGTCTGAAGGAAATTGAACATTTAATTGACAATCAATTTCTCCCGTCAAAAGTTAAGCTTCAAGAGTATATAGAACTCTTGTTTGTAAAACATATGCAAACCATCATTCTTCATCCTAAATCACAAGGCAGCGCTCTGGAATGGCCAATTGAAAACTATTTCGACTTAGCATTGCGTTTGGCCGATAAGGATTATCAGGTGATCTTTTCAGGAACCGAAGCAGAAGGTTTGAAATTCAGAAACACTATTCCAGAACATAAAAATATTCTTGATTTCACAGGAAAATTATCTCTTGACGAGTTCATGGTTGTCATAAAAAATGCGCGTGCACTTGTTGCATGTTCAACCGGACCTTTGCACATTGCAGGTTTATACGGTACACATGCCATTGGCTTATTCTCCCCAAGAAAACCTATTCATCCGGGTCGCTGGAGACCACTCGGTAAACAGGTGTCAATTGTGGTATTTGATGAACATTGTCCAAATTGTAATGCAGGAAAACACTGTACTTGCATTGCTGACATTGCCGTTTCTGACGTTGAAGCGCTAATTTCATGAAACGCCTTTTTTCTCAATTTTTAAGAATACTTGTGTATTCAAATGTACTCATTGCACTTTCTGCTGGTATTTTTTCTCTAGGCTGGACAAATATCAATAATATAGCAAATTGGACAGATTACAGCCTATTTTCATTTTTCGCCACGCTAACCATTTATAACTTAGATAAACTTTGGAAAATCCAGTGGGTAACGCAATATTCGGAATGGCTTATGTGGATCCAAACACACTGCATCAAGATATGGATCATAGCCTTTTCATCAGCTATACTTGGATTGCATTTTTTGATTAAAGTAATTGATCTCACGATTTTTTCTGGTATTTCAGCACTTTTTGTTGGCGCTATTTGCGCCGTGTTTTATTCATTTCCCATCAAACAACTTCGATTACGCAATATCCCAGGCGCTAAGGCTTTAATGATAGCTTTTGTTTGGGTATTGGTAATAGGCCTTTTCCCCTTAATGAATTCGCATCTATTTTCTTTAGAATCCATTTGTACATTTTTATTCTTATTCCCATTTTTCCTTGCCTTAACCATCCCTTTTGATATTCGAGATGCCGAAAAAGATGAGATCCAATTGCAAACGATTCCACAAATAATCGGTATAAAATTCGCCAAGTTTTTTGGGCTCCTCCTGCTCATGATTTCTTTTATTTTCGCAATTTTCATTTTTAATATGCGTTTATTGATTTTATTTATTCCTGTATACGTCTTTTGCACTTGGCTTATTTTTCAAACGAGTCAAGGTTCCCGATGGTGGCACTTTGCATTAATTGATTTATGCATTTTATTACTGGGATTGGGGCTATTGATAGGAGGTGATTTTTAAATTGTTAATTTTTAATTAAGACAAAAATCAATATCACATTAATGCTGCAAGGACTTCAATTTTGCGTACTTTCGTAAGTGATGCATTTTAACGAATTCGATTTAAACGAACAGATTCTAGAGGCCATTGATCATATGGGATTTAAAAACGCTACTCCCATTCAGGAAATGGCGATTCCTAAAATAATTTCTGGCAAAGATTTAATTGCCTGTGCGCAAACAGGTACAGGAAAAACAGCCGCTTTTATTATCCCACTTTTACATCACTTAACTCAAAAATCTGATTCTTCCATTGGAGCACTTATTTTAGTCCCCACAAGAGAACTAGCCGTTCAAATTGAACAGGAAATTCAGGGTTTAGCTTACTTCGTTTCTGTTGGATCAATGGCGCTTTACGGCGGAGGAAGTGGAAAAGATTGGGACAATCAAAGGATGCAATTGAAAGAAGGGGTGGATATCATAGTAGCTACTCCAGGTAAACTTATTTCTCATATCAATCAGGGTTATGTTGATTTTTCTAAACTAACCCATCTTATCTTGGATGAAGCAGATAAAATGCTCGATATGGGTTTTGTGGATGACTTGATACACATCATTTCGAAACTCCCTAAAAACAGGCAAACTTTACTATTTAGTGCCACAATGCCGGATAAAATAAGGGCTTTTTCCAAGCGCATTTTAAATAATCCGGATGAAATTACGCTCTCGCTTTCTAAACCTGCTGAGGGTGTAACCCAAAGTGTTTATTTAACCTTTGACAATCAAAAGACACCGCTGGTTGCAGAGATCCTTAATGCGCGTCCCGATTACACCAGCATCATCATTTTTACCAGTTCCAAAAGTATGGTGAGTACTATTGTACATGGATTGAATAAACACGGATTAAAATCGCGTGGTATATCTTCCAACTTGGAACAAGAACAGCGTGAGGAATTGCTGCAAGGCTTTCGTTCAAAACGCATTCGAATCGTTGTAGCGACAGATGTAATGAGCCGAGGTATCGACATCAAGGACATTAATTTGGTAATTAATTACGATGCCCCTTTTGACGCAGAGGACTATGTACACCGTGTAGGAAGAACTGCAAGAGCGAATACCAAAGGTGAAGCCATTACCCTCGTTAATGAAAAAGATATGCGAAAATTGGTTAAAATCGAGCGTTTGATTGGCTATGAAATTCCTCGAAAACCGCTTCCTACAGAACTGGGTGATGGTCCATTGATGGTGGTAACACAGCAAAAGAAAAAACGCCCCTTTAAAAAATGGAATAACAAAAACACTTCTGAAAAATGAAACGTATTTTGTTTTTAATCGTGCTTTTTTTAACGTGTATTTGTATAACGTACATTTTCATTTTAGCCCCAGATGAAAAACCATTACCCGTTATTAATCCCGTCGATGTGGAAAGCGAAATGGTCGATTCCAGTGTTAATCGAGTTGGCTACGGACATAAAATTAAGGAATTCAGCTTTTTAGATCAGAATGGAAAACCTTTTGGTTCCAAACAATTGCAGGATAAGATTTATGTTGCAGAGTATTTCTTCACAACATGTGGTACCATTTGCCCTGTAATGAATGCACAAATGACGCGCGTTCAAGAGGCCTTCAAAAACAATCTGGATGTTCAAATTGTGAGTTTAACAGTAGATCCTGAAACAGACACCGTTGAACAAATGAAGCGTTACGCACAAATGCATTACGCAAATGGTAATCAATGGCACTTTTTAACGGGTAAAAAAGAGGATTTGTATAGTCTTGCAAGAACCTCATTTTTCATACTTAAACCTGCAGAAGCAGAAAATCAAGGCGACGCCGGAAGCGACTTTATTCATACCAATAATTTTGTTTTGGTAGATCGAAATAAACAAATCAGGGGTTATTATGACGGAACTTCTGAAAAGGAAGTGGATCAACTGATTGGTGACATAAAAAAATTATTAGAAAACTAGGTTTTCATTAAACGAAACGTTAGGTTCATTCTTGGATTTTTCGATTTTTTTGTCTTCGGTAATGCGTGTAACCAATGGTCTTGAATGGCGCCTTTCATAACAAGTAAGCTTCCACTTTCCAAATGAATTCGAATGCTTTGTTTTGTGTTTTTGTGCTTAAAAACAAAATCTCTGGAATCGCCTAAGCTAATTGAAGCGATTGTAGCTTGTTCAACCAGTTCTTTTTCATTGTCGGAATGCCAACCCATTCCCTCATTTCCACTATGATAAAAATTCAAAAGACATGCATTAAACGAAGCCTTTAAAGTCTCAGAAACCTTATTTTTTAGCTTATCCAGTATTGGCGACCATTCTGTTGCCACTTTTAAACGATTTGAATAGGTATAAGTTAGCCCTTTATCACCACAAAATGCCACTTTTCGTGATAAAACAACTTTCCTTCCGAACAAAATCAATTCTTCATTCGTCCAATTAATTTCTTCTTCCAGTAGCTGAAATAAGGCTATTGCCTCGATTGAATTTATAAAGTTGGGAATATAATATGCTTCACCATCAAAAGGCAATACGTTTTCTGGATCATCAAACAATTTCAACATACACCAAAGTACGTATTCTTATACAAACTGGAGTCAATCCCGCAGAATTACCTTGATTCGAATTTGATGATCGCCCAAAGAGGCAAGAATAGTTCCGGGAAATTGAGTTACCATTCGATTGTACCTATCTGTGAGTCTATTGTATTCTTTAATAGAAAAAAGTACTTCCTCATTTTCAATGTCAGACTTGCAAAGCGTAATTTCATTCAATTGAGAACGCTCATTATTTATAACAGAAAGAGTCACGTGGTTTTCTTCCTCTAAAATGGAGCTTAAAGAACGCCGAATAACTTCAGTCGCTGACAATCTATCCCAAGCCAAATCGGTCTCGGTTTTATAAAATGAAAGACGCTGGTATATCCAAGTAAAAACTGCAAGAACCAAAATCACTGCGATAGAAAGGGCGTATGGCATAACTCTTATTTTCTAGGTAAGTTACGCAGCTTATTATTTCTTTGAAAGGTTTTGTTAAAATTTAAACACAAATGGTGTTTTTGTAGATTAACTTCTATTTCTTGAGCCTCCTTTTTTGAATATGTTTCCAACCTCTTTACCTATTTTCTGAATGGCTTCAACTCCTTTTGAAATAGCCGTTGAATCGATATCCTCATAACTTCCATAAACCGGATCTGTTTGTTGCTGCGAAGGGAAAATTAACAGGTAATCATTCTTGGGAAACGCTTTTTCTAATTTTACAGGGAACGTATCCACAGCCACGGAATA